>NZ_CAXTBY010000122.1:0-10595 GCF_964242245.1 uncultured Methylobacterium sp.
CTAAAGGGGGAGGGAGCGCACGCAACCGAGCTCATCACCCGGAAACCGTATGAGAACGATCCGGAGAGACCTGATCCCTCACCCCAACCCTCTCCCGCTCGGGAGAGGGAGCCGCGTCGCGACGCGCGCGATCTGTGTGCAACGCGCCGTGGCGACGATGCGCGGATAGGGCCGGCGAGGGACCGCGCCGCATCGTTCGGGCCGGTGAGCGCACCGCCCGGCGAGCCGATCAGGCGGCGAGGCGCTCCCGCGCGGGGGCCTCGCGGTAGCGGGCGATGAGCGCGCCGGGCAGGGTGTCGAGCACGGCCGCGGCGGCCGCATCGATGGCGCCGTCGCCCGCGGCCTGCGCCGTGACAGCGCGGGTCTCGGCAGAGTCCGCCTCGGCGGCGCTCGCCACCGCAGCCGTCCGAACCCGCTCCTGCTCCTCGCGAAAGCTCGCCAGGATCGCGTCGGGCAGCGCGTCGAGGATCGTGCCGACTGGGTCGGTGCGCGTCGCCGCGGCGCCGATGCGGTCGCGCGGGTCGGGGGCCACCGGTTCGGGCGCCTCGCGCCTGTCCTCGAACGGAAGCGGATGGACCGCCTCGGCCAGGGCCGTGCGCCACTGGGCCTCCGTCGCCTGCGCCTCGCGGCGGGCGGCCTCGCGGGCCAGCGCTTCCTCGGCGATGGCGCGGGAGACCGTGCGGGCCTCGTCGCGGGCGGCCTCCGCCTCGTAGCGCGACAGCAGCGCCATTACGCCCTGCATCTCGGAGAACGGCATGTCCTCGCAGGCGGTGATCGCCCGCTCGATCATCCGCCGCGACAGGCCGGCCCCGCGCAGGCTGCTGGCGCCGTCGGCGGCCTCGCGCCACGCGCCGAGCGCGGCCACCACCGCCGGCAGCAGCGCCTCGGCGAGGCCGGCGCGGCGGTGCAGGTCGGCGATGCCGCGGGGTTCGCGCATCAGCGTGCCGACGCGGGCGTGGTCGAGTCCGGTGAGGTCGGAAAACGCAGTCTCGGCGAACGCCATCTGGCCCGAGAGGATCGCCCGCAGGATCAGCCCGGCGTTGAGCTGCCCGGTGGCGCGCAGGTGCCGGACCACGCGGGCCGTCGCCGCGGCGCCCGCCCCGTCGCAGAGGTCGAGCACCGTGCGCTCAGTCGTTTCCCGGCGCATCCGGTCGCAGCGCTCGGGCGAGAGCCAGCCGCACTCCGTGACGAAGGCCGAGAGCGTCCGCGCCAGCCGCGCGCCGACCGCGTGGCGCACCTCGATCGGCAGGTCGGCCCGCGCGAGCAGCGCCTCGCGCAGCGAGGCCTCGCCGCCGTGGCGCTCGACCATGCGCAGCATCCGCCCCGTGGTGATGCGGGCCGTGGGGTTGCGGGCGAGGACAGTGAGCGTGTCGACCCCGCCGATCTCGGCGAGCGCCCCGGCCACCGCGTGCGAGAGGTGGTGTCGGGCGGCGATCGTGGCGCGGACCGCGTCGCAGCCCATCGCGGCGGCGTCGACGAGGTCGGCGTCGGTCAGGACGGGCGAGGTCGCGAGCACGAGGCAGGCCACCTCGGTCTGGTCGCAGGCCAGCGCCACCACCACGGGGCGCGGGGCGCGGGCCGAGCCCGCGCAGGCCTCGGCCAGGGCGCGCCGCACGATGGGGGCCGGATCGTCGAGGAGCGCCAGGATCGCGGTCTTGGCCTCCCAGGCCGCGTCCGGCGCGAGGTTGCCGTAGAGGTAGGCTCGCGCGAGCGCCGCGGCGGCCTCCGCCCGGTGCCCGGCCGAGTTCGACTGGGTCGAGGCGAGGAACTGGCGGATGATCATGGGCCGCTCCGGTTCGCGAAGGAGGATGGGCTGGAGGCAGGGCGCGCGGCGAGCTCCGGCGGCCGGCGGGGCGGCAGCGGCGGGTTGACAAGCGCCGGGCCGCTCGCCGGCATGGCCGGGATCGCCCCGGTCGCCGCGGGCTCGGCCGACGCGACGGCCCCCGCCGGAACGGTCGAGTCCTGGCTCGAATCCGAGCGCGGGAAGTAGCTCGGCGCCGGGCGGACGACGTCCGCGGCGCGGCCCTGCCAGAGCTTGGCGACGCCCTCGGAGAGCGCGCCCTGGCGCCGGTCGGTCTGGAACAGGGTGCGCAGGTCGCCGCCGACCGCGGCGTAGGCGGTGGCCGCGGCCGGCAGCGTCGCGGCGGAGCCCTGCGCCAGCACAGTCACGTCGGTCGCCGTGCGGCCCTGGCCCACCGCCGACAGGCTGGCGTAGAGCTCCGCCGTGGTGCGAGGCCGCCCGGTGCGGTCGTAGAACAGCCCGCGGTTGGCGGCGGCGGCTTCCGGCATGTCGAGGGCTGCGGCCCGGTCCGGGTTCGTCCGCGCCGCCGCGATCAGCGTCGCCGCGCCCTTCGCGCCCAGCACGTGGGCCGCGTAGAGGTCGCCCGCGGTCGGCTCGCGCCCGAGCGCGGCGGCGAGCGCCTCGCCGTTCCGCTGGGTGAACGCGCCGGCCAAGGTCGCCGCGATCCTGGGGTCGCGCCTGAGGTCGAGGATCGCTTGGCGCTGGTCGGCATCCGCGACGGTGTAGGTGCCGTCGGGCCGCGCGACGATGGCGTCGGCGTAGGCCGACAGGCCGAGCTTCGCTCCGGCGCTCTTCATCACCCCGAGCCAAGTCTGCTCGATGAACTGGAACAGCCCGGTGGCGCTGGAAGTGCCGGCCCTGGCCGCCGGATCGAGGGCGGATTCGCGCTGCGCCGTGGCGAGCAGGTAGTCGAAACCGACGCCCGTGCTCTGCGCGCCCTCGCGGATCGCGTCGACCACCGGCCCCTGCGGCGTCGCGGCCCGCGGCGCCGCGGGGGCGGCGCCGGTCTCGCGGGGGCTGGAGGGGGTGGTGAACAGGAACATCGCTTGACGGTTCGAGGCGCGCGGGGCGCGGGAGCCGCACCGCGCGCCTCAGGAGATCGATCCTGTCGCATTCATGGTAAACAAAGCTTGAACCCTCACGGCCGATCCGACCCTGCCATGCGCGCCCTGCTGATCGCCTCCCCCGACGCGGACGAGCCCGCGTTGGGCCGCGCCGACGGACTGGTGCTCGCCCACGCGCCGGCCCGCGCCCCGCCCTGGCTCGCCGCCCTGCGCCGGCGCCCCGCGGCGCCCGCCCTCTACGTCCGGGTCGCGCCCGGCGCGCCCGACCTCGACGCGGCCCTGGCGCTCGCCCCCGACGGCATCGTCCTGCCGGGCGTCGAGGACGGCGCCGACCTCGCCCGCCTCGGATGCCGCCTCGCGGTCCACGAGGCGGAGGCGGGGCTGCCCGACGGCGCCACCCGCATCCTCGCCGGCCTCGGCACCGCCTGCGGCCTCCTCCGCATCGGCACGCTGCCCGGCGCGAGCCCGCGCCTCGCCGCCCTGTTCTGCGAGGTCTCGGACCTCGCCCGCGACCTCGGGCTCGAAGCCCGCGACCCGACGGAGCCGTGGCCCGCCCCGATCGCGCAGGCCCGTGGCCTCGTCGTGCTCGCCGCCGCCAGCGCCGGCGTGCCGGCCCTCGTCGCGGCCAGCGAGGCCGCCGGTCCCGACGCGGTGCTGCGGGCGGCCGAATCCGCGCGGCGGGACGGCTTCCGCGGCGGGTTCGCGCGGGATGCCGGGGCGGCGGCGCTCCTCGCCCGGGTGTTCGGGGCCGACCCGAAGCGGAGCGAGGACCCAAGCTGAGCGTCGGCGTCGCCGACCTCCTCTTGTCGCCCGGCGAATCGGAGCGGGTCCGCTCGCCGATCGGTCTCACGCGATCGGTCTCATGGCCCCCGGCGTCGACCGCGCCTAGGATGGCCCAGGACCACGAGCCGGACAGAGAACGCCCGCCGCATGCCGCCACGCCGTCATCTTCGCGGTCGCACGATCGCCCGCGCCCTGGCCCTGCTCGTGCTGAGCATGAGCCCCGCCGCGGCGCGTCCCTTCGTCGATGCGGCCGGCCGCACCGTCGAGGTGCCGGACCGCGTCGCCCGCGTGATCGCCGCCGGGCCGCCGGCCGCCGTGCTGCTCTACACCCTGGCGCCGGACCGGATGGCGGGATGGGTCCGGGCGCCCTCCCCCGAGGAGCGGCCCTACCTCGCGCCCGCGACCTGGGCGCTGCCGGCCACCGGGCGGCTGACCGGACGCGGCGGCACCGCCAACGTCGAGGCGGTGCTGGCGCTGAAGCCCGACCTGATCGTCGATGTCGGATCGACGGGGCCTACCTACGCGTCGCTCGCCGATCGCGTCCAGGCGCAGACCGGCATCCCCTACATCCTGCTCGACGGCGCGTTCGCCAGGACCGCCGACACCTACCGGCAGCTCGGCGCGCTGCTTGGCGCGGCCGAGGCGGCGTCGCTCGCGACCGAGGCGGACGCCGTCGTCGCGGAGGTCGCCACGCGCATCGCCGCGGTGCCGGAGGCGGAGCGCCCGCGGGTGTACTACGCCCGCGGCCCCCGCGGCCTGGAGACCGGGTTCTCCGGCTCGATCAACACCGAGATCCTGGACGTCGCCGGCGCCCGCAACGTCGCCACGGGCGGCAACGGCCTGTCGAACGTCTCGGCCGAGCAGGTGCTGGCCTGGAACCCGAACGTGATCGTCACCCTCGACCCGGCCTTCCGCCCGAGCGCCGCCGATCCGCTCTGGGGTGGGGTCGCGGCGGTGCGCGCGGGCCGGGTCTACCGCACGCCGACGCTGCCGTTCGCGTGGTTCGACGCGCCGCCCGGCGTCAACCGCCTGATCGGCGTGCGCTGGCTCGCAGGCCTGCTCTACCCGGCGCTGTTTCCCGAACCGCTGCCCGGGATCGTGCGGGATTTCTACAAGCGCTTCTACCACGTCGACCTCGATCCGGCGCAGGTCGAGGCGCTGCTCGCCGGCGCGGTGCCGGCCCGGTGACGCCGGCCCTAGCCGCCGCGCCCGGCACGATCCGCCGCCGCGCGTGGGTGCTCTCGCGGACGCTCCTCCCGGTGGCGGCGCTCGCCCTCCTCGTCCTCGTCTCGCTGGCGTCGGGAAAATTCCCGGTGCCGGTCGCCGAGGTGTTCGCGATCCTCGCACGCAAACTGGTTGGGGTCGCTGCCCAGGCCGATCCGGCGGCGCAGGCGGTGGTGCTCCAGGTCCGGCTGCCGCGGGTGGCGGCGGCCCTCGTCGTCGGGGCGGCGCTGTCGGCGGCCGGCGCGACCTACCAGGGCCTGTTCCGCAATCCCTTGGTCTCGCCGGACATCCTGGGGGTCTCGGCCGGCGCGGGCCTCGGGGCCGTGCTCGGGATCTTCCTGTCGCTTCCGGTCCTGGCGATCCAGGGCTTCGCGTTCGCCGGAGGGCTCGGGGCGGTCGCCGTCGTCTACGCGGTCGGCGCGCTCGTCCGCCGCCACGATCCGGTGCTGACGCTGGTGCTCGCGGGCGTCGCGGTCGGCGCGGTGCTCGGCTCGGCGATCTCGTTGCTGAAGGTGCTCGCCGACCCCTACAACCAGTTGCCCGCCATCACCTACTGGCTCCTCGGCAGCCTGTCGGCCGTCACCCTCAGTGACGTCGGCGCGATCCTGCCCGCGATCGGGCTCGGCCTCCTGCCGCTGGTGCTCCTGCGCTGGCGCATGAACCTGATGAGCCTCGGCGAGGAGGAGGCGCGGGCGCTGGGCGTCGAGACGCGCTGGCTGCGCCCGCTCTTCGTCGCGGCCGCGACCCTGGTGACGGCGGCGGCCGTGTCGGTGACGGGGGTCATCGGCTGGATCGGCCTGATCGTGCCCCACGTCGCGCGCGGGCTCGTCGGCCCGGACTTCCGCCGCCTGCTGCCGGCCTCGGCGCTACTGGGGGCCGGCTACCTCACGGCGGTCGACCTCGTCGCCCGCACGATCGCGCCGATCGAGGTGCCGCTCGGCATCCTCACGGCGCTCGTCGGGGCGCCGTTCTTCCTCTGGCTGCTGGCCGCGGGCAGGCGGGGCTGGGCGTGAGGCTCGCCGTCGAGAACCTCGCCTTCGGCCACGGCGCGCGCACCATCGGCGCGGACGTATCCTTCACCTTGGACGCCGGCGAGGTGCTGTGCCTGCTCGGGCCGAACGGCGGCGGCAAGACCACCCTGTTCAAGACGCTCCTCGGCCTGCTGCCGCCGCAGGCGGGCCGCATCCGCCTCGACGGCGCGGACGTTGCGCGGTGGTCGCGTGCGAAAGTCGCGCGCGCCATGGCCTACGTGCCGCAGGCGCACGCGGCGTTCTTCCCGTTCAGCGTGCGCGAGGTGGTGCTGATGGGCCGGGCCGCCCGGCTCAAGCCCTTCGCCGGCCCGGGCCGTGTCGACGCGGCGGCTGCGGACCGAGCGCTCGCGACGCTCGGCATCGGGCATCTGTCCGAGCGCATCTACACCGAGATCAGCGGCGGCGAGCGGCAGATGGTGCTGATCGCCCGGGCGCTCGCCGGCGAGCCGCAGGTCCTGATCATGGACGAGCCGACCGCGAGCCTCGATTTCGGCAACCAGACCCGCGTCCTGGAGCAGGTGCGCCGTCTCTCGGCCACCGGTATCGCCGTGGTGCTCTCGACCCACGATCCCGGCCACGCCTTCCTCTGCGCCGACCGCGTCGCGCTCCTGCACGGCGGTCGCCTGATCGCGCTCGGGCCGCCCGAGGCGACGATCACGCCGGAGACCCTGCGGCGGCTCTACGGCGTCGCGGTGGCGGTGGTGCCGCTTCCTGGGCACGGGCGCTCGGTCTGCACCCCGGTTCTGTCCTGAGGAAGGTCGAGCATGGTGCGCCTCAACGAGATCCGGGCGGGCGAGGTCGCCGTCGATCCGCCCGCCGCGACGGACGCGGGACTGGTCTACATCGGCCGCATCCGCACGCCGTGGACCGACCGCCTCGCCTGCCCGCGGCAGGGGCGGGCGGACGGCCCGGCCTGCCGGATCGAGCTGTTCGAGCCCTGGGTCGCGGCGCTGGACGGGCTGTCGGCCTACCCCCGGATCGAGGTGCTGTACTGGCTCGACGCCGCGCGGCGCGATCTCGTCCGCCAGAGCCCGGCCAATGACGGACTGACCCGAGGAACCTTCGCGCTCCGCTCGCCGGTGCGGCCGAATCCGATCGGCACGTCGATCGCGCACCTCGTCTCGATCGCGGGCGCCGTGCTCACGGTGCGCGGCCTCGACTGCCTCGACGGCACCCCGCTCCTCGACCTCAAGCCGGATCGCACCCTGTTCACGCCGATCGCGAAGCCGCAGCCGGGGGATTTCGAGACGGAGGCGTGACGCTCACGGGACGAAACGCCGGCCGGGACCTTGACGGACCTCGCGGTATGTTCAAGCGAATACAGCGTTGCCGATCCGACCCGGAGGTGCCGTTGCCCGTTTCGAACCCCCCATTCCGCCGCAGGATGCGCGGCGCCGCCCTGAGCCTGGGGCTCGTCGCCGCCTGCGCTCTCGCGCCCTTCGCGGCCTCCGCCGATCCGGTGCGGATCTACGCGGCCGGCAGCCTCGTGGCGGCGATGAAGGCGATCATCGCGGCCTCCGGCCTCGCCGAGGGCGCGGTCGCGGCCCCCGTCTTCGGCCCCGCCGGGCTGCTGCGCGCCCGGCTCGAAGCGGGCGAGCCGGCGGACCTGTTCCTGTCGGCCGATCTCGCCGGCCCCCGCCGCCTCGTCGCGCTGGGCAAGGCCAAGGGCGTCGTGCCGTTTGCCCGCAACAGCCTCTGCGTGCTGGCCCGCGACACCCTGAAGCTGACCCCCGACACGCTCCTCGACCGGCTGCTCGAGCCCACCCTGCGGCTGGCCACCTCGACGCCCGGCGCCGATCCCGGCGGCGACTACGCGCAGGCCGTGTTCGCGAGGGCCGAGGCCGCGCATCCCGGCGCCGGCGCGATCCTGGAGGCCAAGGCGCAGAGGCTGCTCGGATCGCCGGGCGCCATGGTGCCGGTGGCCGGCCGCAGCCCGAGCGCCACGGTGTTCCTCTCCGACCGGGCCGACGCGCTGCTGTACTATTGCAGCGGCCAGGGCGGCACGATGCGGGAGGCGCCCGGGCTCGCCCTGATCCTGCTGCCGCCCGCGCTCGCGGTGCCAGCGACCTACGGGATGGCGCTAATGTCGGACAGTCCCGACGCGACGCGGCTCGCGCTGTTCCTCGTCTCCGAGACGGGCCAGGCGATCCTCAAGCGCCACGAACTCGGGGCGATCGGCGAGCCTTGACGCGGGAGTCTCCGCCGACAACCGGCATCGGCGGACGGTCGAGATCCCGTCGAACAAGGTCGGATGACCGTCATGCCTCCCGGCTGGCGGCTCGGGGGCGCACCTACTCGGATCTGACGAACCCGACCTTGATGCTGCGCGCCGACGCACGGCTGATCTGGATCGTCACCGGTGCGGCGCGGAGCGCGAACCGCGCGCTCTTCCTGACCTCGGGACACCCGGCCTGAGCGCTGAGGGACGTCGGCTTGAGCGCCGTCGTCCCATCCTGCCCGATGTCGATCCAGGCGTCCTCGGAGACCGTCACGTGGTAGGTGCCGGCCTCGACCGGAGTCGCGACCGTGATGAATCCGGCGAAGGTTCCGGGCTTCGCGCTTCGGTCCGACGGGAAGGGCAGCGCGAGGTCCGCCGTCGGCTGCAGGTTGAGACGAACGCTCGCCCCCGTCGCGGGCAGCGCCGATCCCGAGGCGAGGACCGGAAGATCCGCGCCGGCAAACGCCGCCCGCTCGCGCTCCACCGACCACGCGAAGCGGGCGCAGGCCGAAATGTCCTGCGCCCTAGCGGACGGGGGCGCGAGGCTCGCCAGGGCTGCGGCGATCGCGAGCGCGCGGCGCGGCATCGTCAATCGACGGCGATCATCACGTCCGAGGCCTTGACCACGGCGTAGGCGTCAGCTCCGACCGCGAGCTTGAGGCTGTCGACGGCCTCGTTGGTGATCGCCGCGGTGACCACCTGCCCGGCGGCGATCTCGATCTTGACGTGGGCGGTGGTCGCGCCCTTCTCGACCGAGACGACACGCCCCTTGATGACGTTGCGCGCGGAGATCTTCATCGAACTGCCTTCACTGCTGACCGGATGCCGGCGTCACTTGCCGGCCGGGATCACGGAAAAACCCTGGGCCTCGAAGAACGGCTTGGCCGCCGCTCCTTTGAGGAAGTCGAGGAAGCGGGCGGCGCCCTCGCCCCTGGCCTCGGCCGTGACCGCGAACGGGTACACCACCGGCGGGTGGCTGTCCTGCGGGAACACGCCCACCACCTTCACGCCCGGATCGGACTTGGCGTCGCTCGCGTAGACCACGCCGAGCGGCGCCTCGCCGCGGGAGACCAGGGCGAGCGCCGCGCGCACGTTGTCGGCCTGCGCGAGCCGCGTCTGGATCGTGCCCCAGAGGCCGAGTTTCTCGAACGCGGTCTTGGCGTACTTGCCCACCGGCACGGAGTTGACCTCGCCGGTGGCAAGCCGCCCGTCCGCGCCCAGGATCCTGGCAAATCCCTCCGCGGTGAAGGCGATCTCGGTCTCCGTGGCGTCCTTGGGCGCCACCACGACGAGGCGGTTGCTCAGGAGGCTCACGCGGGTCTCGGGCCGGATGAGCTTCTTCTGGGCGAGGTAGTCCATCCATTCGAGGTCGGCCGAGGCGAACAGGTCGGCCGGTGCCCCCGACTCGATCTGGCGCGCCAGCGCGGAGGAGGCCGCGTAGCTCGCCTTGATCGCGATCCCGGTCTGAGCGGTGAAGGCCGCGCCGGCGTTGTCCAGCGCGTTCTTCAGGCTGGCGGCCGCGAACACCGTCGCGGTCTCGGCGGCCTCGGCCGCCGTTCCGAGGAGCAGGGCGGCGATGAGGACGGCGCGGGTGAGCTTGATCACGAAAACCTCCGATCGATCGGCCCGCGGATGCCACGCCGGCCGCGGTCGCTGTATACCAGCGGGCATATCGATGGCCAGGGCGCGATGGACCGCCGATCTGCGGTAAGGATCGGCCATGCCCGGCGGGGCGGCGCACGCGACGAGGAAACCCGATGGCAACTTTGAGCATCCGCATCGACCTCGGACCGGACAACCGCCTCGGTCCGGGCAAGGTGCGTCTGCTGGAGATGATCGCCGAGCACGGTTCGATCTCGGGAGCGGGCCGGGCGCTCGGCATGTCCTACCGTCGGGCCTGGATGCTGGTGGAGGCAATCAACACCGGCTTCGGCCGGCCCGTGGTCGAGGCGCAGATCGGCGGCAGGAGCGGGGGCGGCGCGCGGCTCTCCCCCTTCGGCATCGAGGTGGTGGCGCAGTACCGGGCGATCGAGCGCGCGGCGACCGCCGCCGCCGCCCCGTTCCTGGCCCACCTCGTCCCGGGCACCAGCGTGGTTTGACGGTTTCGAAGCTGCCGTGATCGGCGGCCCCTAGCCAGGGCGACGCCTTTCCGTCAGATTGGCTATATCTGAACGGATATAGCGCATACGAGGCATTGGTGAGCCGAAGCCCCCCTGTCGACGGACCGGCGCTGCGGGCGCTCGCGGCGAGCGGCGGCCGCCCGGCCTTCCTGCCGCCCGAGACGGACCCCGCCGAGAAGCCGCGCGACCGGATCTGGGAGCTGGCCGACACCCTGCACTGCTCGATCGTCGGCACCTGCCTGACCAACGCCGAGGCTCGCAGCCTCCTGGCCAAGCTCGGCCGGGCGGACGCGCGGACGATGACCGAGCACCGCCTGCACGGCGAGATCGTCCAGATGGCCGGGCGCCGGGACG
>NZ_CAXTBY010000123.1:0-10436 GCF_964242245.1 uncultured Methylobacterium sp.
CGACAGGTAGCCGAGCTCGACCAGCACGCTCGGCACGTCGGGCGAGCGCAGCACCCGGAAGCCGGCCTCGCGCTGGGGCTTCGTGCTCATCTCCATCACCGGTCCGAGCTGGCCCATCAGGGTCCGGGAGAAGCTGGACGAGAAGCCGCGGGTCTCGCGCAAGGTCAGTTCCTGGAGGATGTCGGCGACCTCGGCCGGGCCGTCCCCGGCATCGGCGCCGGCGGCGGCATCGGCCTTGTTCTCGCGCTCGGCGAGCTTGGCGGATTCGGAATCGGTCGCCCGCTCCGATCCCGTGTAGATCGTCGCGCCCCGCACCTGCGGCGCGGCCGAAATCGAGTCCGCATGGATGGAGACGAACAGGTCGGCCTTCGCGTCGCGGGCGAGCCGCACGCGCTCGGCCAGCGGCACGTACACGTCTCGGTCGCGGGTCATCGCCACCCGGTAGCGGCCGTTGGCCTCCAGCCGGGCGACCAGCGCCTGCGCGAAGCCGAACACGATGTCCTTCTCGAACACGCCGCCGACGGCGATGGCGCCGGGATCGATGCCGCCGTGGCCGGCATCGACCATGATCAGCGGGCGCCGGTCGGCGGGGCCCGCAGGGGTGACCGCCTGGGCCGGCGCGGGCGCGAGGCCGGCAGAGACGGCGGCCCGGCGGAAGGCTTCGCGCTCGGCGCGCTGGAACGGGACGGTGAGGAGCACGGCGCCGTCGCGCGGGCGCGTCGCGGTCTCGATCCGCCCGACGGTCGCCGGACCGGCCAGATCGACGACGATGCGCGAGCGGCCCGGCGCGAACAGCCCGTAGCGGAACGACTGCACCAGCCCGTCGCGGCGGCGGCCGGTCTCATGGTCGAGCTGGAAGTTCACCTCGGCGAGGTCGATCACGGCGCGGTCCGGCCGCTCCATCACGAAGGCGCGGGCCTCGACGGCCTTCGACAGGGTAAGGGTGAGCTTGGTGCCGCCGGGTCCGCTTGCGAGCTCGGCTGCGATCGCCACGGCCGGGCCGGACCCGTCGCCGATCTGCGCGGAAGCCGGATATGCGCCGGTCAGCGCCCACGCGGCGGCGAGCGCGAGCCCGGCGGCGAATGTGGAACGGATCAGGCGCGCACGTCGCTGCATCGGTCTGAGACTGCCTCCCGTGCCCTCCGTTACGGCATAGGATCGGCATGGTTAACCGATGGTTTCCGGACCCGGCGCGATCACCCCATGCCTGTGGCCGGAACGCGACAGGCTGATCCGCTCCCTCCTGGCGGCGTCAGCGGGGCGCGACGACGCGAACGGCCCGGCGGGCCAGCTCGCTCCAGCAGGTGAGCGAAGCGTCCGCGGCGCGCTGGATCTCGCCGACCTGAAGCCGAATCGCGTCGGCGGGCGAGCGCACGTCCTTCAGAGCCTGGAGATGCGAGACGGTTGCTGCCCCCTCGCCGCGCACGTAGGCGAACAGGGTCCCGCCCATCCCCGCGAGCGCCTGCTTGAGGGATGCCTCCGGCCGGCGGGCTCCCGCGCGCCAGGACGCCGGCGCCGGGCCGGAGGGCGCGGCAAGTACGGGGGGCGCCTCCTCCGGCTCGGAGGCCGCGGCGCGCTGCGGCGGGGCGACCGGCACCGTCAGCGTCACCACGTTGGTGTCGACGCGCGTCGGCGGCACCTTGCCGCGCGCGTCCACCGGGATGGACAGGTTCGCATCGGCCGGGATCGGTGCGGTGCCCGGTGCCTCGACCGGCGCTCGGCCGCCGAGCGTCCCGGGCGAGACCGTGTCCAGAAGGTGCGCGTGCAGCGGTTCCTGCGCAGGCCCATCCCGTCCCAGCTCCGCCCGCAGCACGGCGGCGGCATCCAGCACGGCCGCGGACGGCTCGTGCGGCGGCGTGCCGTCCCGGCCCGTTCGACCCTTCGGCGTCCTCGGCTTGCCCATCGCTCGATGTCCTTCGAACCGTTGGTCGGGCCGGGCAGCACCCGGCTCGCGTCGAGAGAACGGAACCTAGCTCAGATGCAGCCGGACGCAAGGCGCTCTGGTCCCGCACCGGGGGGCGGGACGGGGCCCGGACGGACCGGGATCGACCGTCGGCTCAGCGCGCGGCGTTCTGCGCGAGGCTGCCGAGGTCCTTGGCCTGCGCCTGCATCGCGGCGATCTGGCTGCGGACGAACTCGGACTGCAGCTCGAGGGCCTCGCGCATGTCCTTGGTGCGCACGAGCTTCTGCGCGAAGTCGAAGGTGGCGTTGGCGTTGGTCTGGGCGTGGTCGAAGCCCTTGGCGACGGCCGCCTGCATCGACGACTGGAGCGTCAGCCCCGAGGACTGGACCTGCTCGGCGGCCTTGAGGGCGTTGCCCATCAGGGTGCCGACGGCGGTGCGGGCCTGATCGACGCTCTTCTCGGCGAAATCGCGCATCTCGGTCGGAATCTCGAAGGTCGGGGTCTGCATGTTCGTCTCCTCGGAAGGGTCTCGTCGCGACCGGTGGCGAAGCAGCCATCCGTGCGCAGCGGACTTATGTTGCATCGCAATACGAAGTCAAGGCACGCGATCCACCACGCTCACTGAGTTGCGACGACGCGGATCGCGGGGATACGCATCGCTCACAAAGATGTGACGGGGACCGCACGCCCCATCGCACGGTGCGAAGCAGACATCGCAGGCAGAAACAGAACCCCTCCGGCCGCACCGCTTCACCATGACAGGTCAAGCGCGTCGGCGTGCTCCGTGCAAGCTTCGCAGCAGAGAGGATCGCCGGTGACATTACCTCAAGCCGATCGCAGGACCGGCACGGACACGTCGTCGCCGCGCGCCGCATGCTGCGCTGCATCAATCGCATCGCACCGAAGGGCGCGGTAGAAGTCGGCGAGCATGCGGGCGTGCGCCGGGACCGTCATCGGCGCGTCCCAGAAGCGGGCGTGGGCGGCGCGGCCCATCGCTTCCGTGCGCGCATCGTCGCGCAGGCGCGCGAAGGCGGCGGCCAGCGCCTCCGGCTCCGGCGGGACGACGAAGCCGGAGACGCCGTCGGCCACCTTCTCGGCAGCGCCGGACCGGTCCGAGGCGACGACCGGGATGCCGGCAGCCAACGCCTCGTAGACGGTGAGCGGCCCGGTCTCGAACCAGCGCGAGGGTGCGGCGAGCGCCCGGGCGCGGGTGCGCAGGATCGCCTGCACCGCCTCGGGCGCCTGCCAGCCGAGCAGTTCGACGCCGGGCTGGGCGGCGAGCTCGACCGCCAACGGACCGGTGCCGATGAGCAGGGCCGGCACGCCCGCGGCCCGGGCCGCGGCCGCGACGAGGTCGGCGCCCTTCTCCCGCGTGAGCCGCCCGACATAGGCGATGGCCTCGCCCCGCGCGGGCGCCGACGGCGCGGCAGGGGCCAGCCGCACGGGGTTGTCGATGCGGTGGTGCCGGAGCGCGTAACCGCCGAGGAAGTTGCCCATCCGCGCGCGGCTCGCGTCGCAGACGTGGACGACGTGGAGGGTGCGGCCCGCAAGCGCCCGCCCGAGCGCGGCCGTGCGGGCGACGCGCACGAGCTTGTGCAGGCGGCTCCTGGAATCGCACGGCGCCGCGATGCAGGCGGCCGACATCGGCCTGAGCGCGCAGGGCTCGGCGGTGTCGAAGCGGTAGTAGACGCCGTTCGGGCAGGCGAGGAAGTAGTCGTGCAGCGTCAGCGCCACGGGGGCGCCGGCGGAGAACAGCACCGGGAACACGGCGGGCGACAGGCTGCGGGTCCACTGGTGGACGTGGATGCAGTCCGGGGGCGTGGGCAGCCGGCGGAGCGCGTCGCCGAGCGCCCGGGCCGCCCGCGCGTGCCAGATGCTGGATGCGGCGGCCGCCAGCGCGTTGCGGCCCCACACGTCGGGCAGTCCGAGGCAGACCCGCCGCACGCGGGGATGGTCGAGGAGCGGGTCGACCGGGCCCTCGACCCCCTGGAGGTAGGTGACGGCGATGCCGGCCTCGGCCAAGCCGTGGGCCGATTCCACCGCCACCTTCTCCGCGCCCCCGCTCGGGCCCGCGAACTCGGCCAGGATCACGACGTGCATGGCGCCACCGGGGACGGCCGCGGGGTCGCGGCGTGATCCCCGAGTTTACGGGGGATCAACTGCGGTCCGGTAAACGAGGCGGTGCCATCCGCCGGGAGCCGCCTCGTGCACGTCGTCCTCGTCGCCGACCACGCCTACGTCAACGGCGGCCAGGCCAAGGTCGCGATCGACGCCGCCCTCGGGCTCGCCGCGCGCGGCGTCCAGGTCACGCTGTTTGCCGCCTGCGGGCCGGCTGACCCGCGCCTCGCAGCCGGCGGGGTGCGCGTGGTCTGCCTGAGCCAGGACGACGTCTCGACGACGCGAAACAAGCTCGCCTTCCTCGCGCAGGCGATCTGGAACGGCGCGGCGGCCAAGGCGCTCGCCGCCGAACTCGCGCGCTGCGATCCCGCCGACACGGTGGTCCACGTCCACGCCTTCGCCAAGGCGCTGTCGCCCGCGATCGGCGTGGCGCTGCGGCGCTCCGGGCTGCCGCTGCTCTACACCCTGCACGAGTTCTTCCTGGTCTGCCCGAACGGCGGCTTCTACGAATACCCGGCCGCCGCGATCTGCCGCCGGGCGCCGATGTCGGGCGCGTGCCTGTCCACCAACTGCGACGCGCAGAGCTATCCCCGCAAGCTCGCGCGGGTGGTCCGGCACCTCGGGATGACCCGCGTCGCGAAGCTGCCGACGATCTTCCGCCACGTCGTCACCATCAGCGACCTTCAGGAGCGCGTCGTCGCACCGCACCTGCCGCGGGGGACCACGTTCCACCGGGTCGACAACCCGATCTCCGTCGCTCACCAACCCCTGCGTGCGGGGGCGCCAGGCGACTTCCTGTTCGTCGGGCGGATCTCCACCGAGAAGGGCGCGCCGATCTTCGCGGAGGCCGCGCGGCGGGCGGGCGTCCGGCCGGTCTTCGTCGGCGACGGCGAGCAGCGGGTGGAGCTGGCCGCGCGCTACCCGGAGGCCAGGATGCTCGGCTGGCGCGACGGGCCGGCGGTGCAGGCGCTGATGCGGGAGGCCCGCGCCCTGGTGTTCCCGAGCGTCTGGTACGAGGGCCAGCCGCTCACCGTCTACGAGGCGCTCGCCTGCGGGACGCCGGTGGTGGTGAGCGATGCCTGCGCCGGCCGCGAGGCGGTGATCGACGGGCAGACCGGCCTGCTGTTCCGCTCCGGCGACCCGGACGCACTGGCGGCCCAGCTCGGGCGGCTTACCGACGACGCCGTGGCGGCCCGGATGGGCGCGGCGGCGCATGCCCGCTACTGGGCCGCACCGCTGAGTCTCGACGCCCACCTCGACCGGCTCGGGCAGGTCTACGACGCGGTGATGCACGAGGCGGCGGACGGCCGCTCGGCTGCCCGGACCGCCCTGCGCGATACTCCGACCCTCCTGGCCGCGGGTGCAACACCCGGGGCCGCCTCGCGTTGACGGGGACCGGTGCCCAGCGCGGCGCCCCGTGACTCCAGGAGTTCGCCCGATGGCCGACGATCACAAGACGCCCAAGGACGCCGACAAGCCGGGCTTCCAGCACGGCAGCGCCAAGTCCGGCGACGACGCGCATCCGGATAACCACCCGGACAAGCTGGACGAGCGCCTCGACGACGCCCTCGAAGAGACTTTTCCGTCGAGCGATCCGATCTCGGTGAAGATCACCAAGTAGCGAGGTCGAAGCGGACCACGCGTTGAACGGGCCGGCGCACGAGCGATGCGCCAGTCCGCTTCGTTTGCGCCGCGGGCCCCGTCCGCCCGCGGCGTCCTAAACGCGGAAGCTACGTGACGGTGCCGGCTGGCCGCTCGGCACCGTCACGTGGCCGGCCGCATTCCGGGCGTCGTCCCGGCGCACCTGCGACGCATCGGCACGCTTTCGCCCCATTGCTCGGCCAGAGCCGACCCCTTTCCCGGCACGGCGACACGGTTCGCCCCTGCGTTCGGCCCCGGACCCGCGTCCGCACGGCCCGCGCACGACACGCCGCCGAAAGGACGCCCATGAGCTCGAGCCGTCCCGCGCGCAGCCCGAACGTCCGCCGCGCATCGATGCGCGGCCCGATGCGCGCGGTCCTGGCGGCGGCGCTCGCCGCGCTGCTGCTCGCGCCGGGCGCCGCGTTCGGGCAGGCGCCGGCCGTCCAAGCCAAGCCTGCCGAGGTCAAGCCTGCCGAGATCAAGTCTCCGGAAGCCAAGCTGCCCGAAGCCAAGCCCGCGCCGGCCAAGCCCGAGATGTCCGACGCCCTGAAGGCCGTGCGGGCCAAGCTCGACGCGGCCAAGACCGACCTCGCCGAGCGCGAGAAGGGCCTCGCGCGCACCGACCTCGGCGCGGCGGAGCTCGCCGCCCTGCGCGACGGCGTCGGCCCCGTCACCGACGAGATCCGCACGATCGTCGCCCGGCTTGATGCGCCGCTCGAATCGGCCCGCGAGCGGCTGACCCAGCTCGGCCCGAAGCCGAAGGACGCGGAGGAGAGCCCCGAGGTCGCGGTCGAGCGGGTCGAGCGCGAGGCCGCGGTGATGCGCCTCGACGAGACCCAGCGGCTCGCGCGCTCGCTCCTCGTCCAGGGCGACCAGATCATCGACCGGGTGTCGAACCGCCGCCGGGAATCCTTCACCAAGGGCCTGTTCGAGCGCAGCCAGGCGCTGGTGAGCCCGCAGCTCTGGGCCCGCGTGGCGGCGGACGTCCCCCGCGACACGCGCTCGCTCCAGGGCGCGCTGTCCGACATCGTGCTGTTGTTCTCCCGCAACGGGACGCTGGGCAACCTGCTGCTGCTGGGCCTCGCCTTCGGCGTCTCGGTCGCGCTGTACTTCGGCCGCCGCAACATCGCCCCGCGCTTCGGACGGCGGGACGCCGCGACGACCGATCCGACCCGGCGGGCGAGCCTGCTCGCGGCGTGGCGGGTGCTGCTGCTCGGCACCGTGCCGGCCGTGATCGGCTCCTACGCGGTCTACTACGCGCTCGACGCCACCGACCTCCTGCCCTCGCGGCTCCTGCCGGTGGCGGGCGCGATCCTGGCCGGGCTCGCCGTCATCGCCTTCGTCGAGGCGCTCTGCGACGGCCTGCTCGCGCCGGAGGTGCCGGCGTGGCGGGCAGCCCCGGTAGGGGATGCGGCCGCCACGCGCGTCACGCGGCTGGCCGTCGGCATCGCCACGGTGATCACCGTGGTCAAGTCGATCGAGGCGCTGAACTCCGGCATCTCGGCGGCGCTGCCGATCTCGATCGCCACCCGCGGCCTCGGTGCGGTCGCCACCGCCTTGATCCTGGCCGTCGGCCTGCACCGCTTCGCCGACAAGGACGAGGAGGAGGAGGCCTGCTTCGGCCCCTACGTACCGACCAAGACCACGACCGGGCTGGGCGGCCCGGCGCGTCTGATCGGCTGGGCCGCGGTCGGCGTGATCGGGGTCACGGCGCTCATCGGCTACGTCGCCTTCGCGTCCTTCCTCATCGACCAGCTCGTCTGGACCGCGAGCCTGCTCGTGCTGCTCTACCTCCTGGTCCAGAGCGCCGACACCTTCATCGGCGGCGCGCTGGCCGACGACACCCGCATCGCCACCGCGCTCCAGGCCAACACCGGCCTGCGCAAGCGCTCGCTCAACCAGATCGCGGTGCTCGCGACCGGGGCGGCCCGCGTGCTGCTGTTCCTCGTCGCCGCGCTGCTGGCGCTGGCGCCCTGGGGGCTCGATTCGACCGACATCGTCGCCTCCCTCCGCCAAGCCTTCTTCGGGTTCAAGGTCGGCGACGTGACGGTCTCGCTCTCGACCATCACGCTGGGGCTCGGCATCCTGGTGCTCGGCATCGCGATCACCCGCGCGATCCAGCGCTGGCTGGAACTGACCTACCTGCCGGCGACCGACCTCGACGCCGGCCTGCGCAACTCGATCTCGACGGTGTCGGGCTATTGCGGCTTCCTGCTCACCCTGGCGCTGGCGTTCTCGTACCTGGGCCTGAGCCTGGAGAAGCTCACGATCGTGGCCGGCGCGCTCTCGGTCGGCATCGGCTTCGGCCTGCAATCGATCGTCAACAACTTCGTCTCGGGCCTCCTGCTCCTGTGGGAGCGGCCGATCCGCGTCGGCGACCAGGTGGTGATCGGCGACAGCGAGGGCATCGTGAAGCGCATCTCCGTGCGCTCCACCGAGATCCAGACCTTCGACCGCTCGGCGGTCATCGTGCCGAACTCGAACCTGATCTCGGGCATCGTCAAGAACCGGGTGCGGGGCGACCGCACCGGCCGCGTCTCGATCACGGTGAGCGTCCTGCGCAACCAGGACCCGGTGCGCGCCGCCGAACTGATCATGGACTGCGCGCGCGCCCACCCCGACGTGCTGAAGGAGCCAGCCCCCCGCGTCGTCTTCCGCAAGATCGGCGACCCGTTCCTCGACTTCGAACTCGTCGTGATGATCGTCGACGTGATGCTCGCCCTGAAGGTCCAGACCGACCTGAACTTCTCCGTGTTCAAAACCCTGTCCGAGGCCGGCTTCATACCGCCGCTCGGCCCCGGCTCCAGCGTCGTCACGGTGCAGGGGCTCGACGGGATGGAGGCGGCGATGGCCGAGATCGCCGGCCGGTTCGGCCGGGCGCCGGCCGCGAGCGCGACCGCGTCCGAGGAGGCCGTCGGCGGACAGCGGGAGCGGACCCTGCGCAAGGCCGGCGCCTGACGAGGTGAGGGCGGACGCCCCCGGATCACCGTCACCCCGCTCCGAAGGTCCGGACCGTGTTCCGCCCCGCGGCCTTCGCGGCGTAGAGCGCCGCGTCGGCCTGAGCGAACACCTGCGCGGGCGTGCCGCCCGCAATCGCCGCGATGCCGGCCGAGGCGCCGATCCGGACGAACGCCGCGCCGTGGCGCATCGGCAGGCCCAGCGCCCGGATGATCCGCTGCGCCAGCGCGTCCGCCGCAGCCGCGTCGAGGCTGCCCGCGATCAGGACGGCGAACTCGTCGCCGCCGATGCGCGCCACGAGGTCGGCCGCCCGGCAAACGCCGGCGAGGCGCTGCGCCGCCTCCTTCAGGCAGGCGTCGCCCGCCGCGTGCCCGAACGTGTCGTTGACCGGCTTGAAGCCGTCGAGGTCGACGAGGATCAGCAGCCCGGCGCGATTCGACCCGCACAGGCCCGCGAGCCGGTCCTCGAAGCGCAGGCGGTTGGCAAGGCCCGTCATCCCATCGAACTCGGCGCGGTGGCGCGCCCGGTCCGCCGCGAGCGTCTCCTCGGTGATGTCCTGCTTGATCCCGAACAGGCGGACGGGAACGCCGTGCTCGGCCTCGACCGTGGCGGTCAGCCGGATCCAGCGATGACTGCCGCGGGCCGTGACGATCGCCGCATCGAGGCGGAAGCCGGTACGGTCCGCGATCGCGCGGGCCCGGATCGCTTCGAGTTCGCGCAGCGACGGCCCGGAATAGTGTTCGAGGGTGCGCCCGCGCCGCAGAACCGATCCGCGCGGGATCTCGAAGAGGTCGTAGACGCCGTCCGACCAGTCCAGGGCCTCGTCGCGAAGCCGGCACTCCCACAGGCCGAGGCCGGCCGCGGCGGACGCTCGCTCGAAGGTGCGCTGGCGGCGCGCGAGGCGCTCGGCCTCCTGGCGGATCAGGCGCACCTGTGCCCGCGCGGACGGGAACGTCGCCGAGGCGGCCGCCGGGTCCGTGCGTTGCGCAGGATCGGCATGCGGAGGATCGGAACGACCGGAACCCGGATGGTTCCCCGAGTCGGGCATGCGTACGGGCTCGCCCCTGCGTCTGGTCGATTTATCCGTCCTGACTACGTCGGGTTCGCCTAACGGCTTCTTAACACTGAGCCTCACGGGTCGTACCCCGTGAGGCTTGGTATACCGCGAAGCGGAAGGAGTTCCGCTCTGCGCTTCTCCCTCTCCCCCGATGCGTCTCGGGCTTGCCCGAGACGCGCACTTTAGATGCCCAGGTCGGGCAAGCCCGACTTGGTGGGAGAGGGTGGTCCGCGAAGTGGGTCGGGAGAGGGGAGCGACACTTCCGGATAGCGCACGCCCCTCTCTCGACCCTCGCTCACGCGAGGGCCACCCTCCTCCGCAGGGGCTTGCGGACTCACACATCTTGAGACCGGTGCTGCGTGGATCGGGCGAAGCGCCGGGCGGCCCCCTCTCCCCACACATCTCGGGCTTGCCCGAGATGTGCAGTTCGGATGTCCAAGTCGGGCAGGCCCGACTTGGATGGGAGAGGGCTGGGATGAGGGGCGTGACCTCTCCGGTGCGTTCTCATCCCTCACCCCGTCCCTCTCCCGAACGGGAGAGGGGGCCCGCGCCCATTTCGCATCGCGTGGAGCGATGTGTGCATCCGCAAGCCCGCGGAGTGGGGGAGGGAAGGGGACGCTCCGAAGAGTCAGATCGAGAGGTGCTTCCCCAACGGGGCCGGATCTTATCGGGGACGCGGTCTATCAGCGCCCAACCGTGGGCGCTGCGCAATCCGCGTCGCACGCCTATATTCCTCCCGAAGGCTCGCGGAGGGCGGGC
>NZ_CAXTBY010000124.1:0-10413 GCF_964242245.1 uncultured Methylobacterium sp.
CGCGGTCACGATCCGGGTCTTCCAGGGCGAGCGCGAGATGGCGGCCGACAACAAGCTGCTCGGCCAGTTCGACCTGATGGGCATTCCCCCGGCGCCCCGCGGCATGCCGCAGATCGAGGTGACCTTCGACATCGACGCCAACGGCATCGTCAACGTGACGGCCAAGGACAAGGCGACGAACAAGGAGCACCAGATCCGCATCCAGGCCTCGGGCGGCCTGTCGGACGCCGACATCGAGCGGATGGTCAAGGACGCCGAGGCCAACGCCGAGGCGGACAAGCGCCGCCGCGAGGTCGTCGAGGTGAAGAACCAGGGCGAGGGTCTGATCCACGCCACCGAGAAGTCGGTGCGCGAGTACGGCGACAAGGTCTCGGAAGTCGACAAGGGCGGCATCGAGACCGCGATGACGGCGCTCCGCACCGCGCTGGAGGGCGAGGACGTCGAGACGATCAAGGCCCGCACCACGGACCTGATGCAGGCCTCGATGAAGCTCGGCGAGGCGATGTACGCGGCCCAGGCCGCGGGCGGTCCGGAATCGGCCGCTGATGGGGCGGCCGGTCACGAGAAGAAGGAAGACGTGATCGACGCCGATTTCCAGGAGGTCGACGAGAAGGACCGGAAGAAGCGGGCCTGATCGCGAACGCTCCGCGGGTCTTCCCTCCCCCCTCTGCGGGGAAGGGTGGGCCTCGCGTCAGCGAGGGTCGAGGGAGGGGAGCAACAGGTCCGGATACGGTGCTTCCCCTCCCGACTTAGCTCGCGGGCCACCCTCTCCCGCGGAGGGGGGAGGGCTGTGCTGGTCTTGCTCGCTTTGGTGACGTGCGGACTGGATGGCACAGGATCGAGAAAGTCCCCGTCGGGTGTCCGCCTGCCACGCGGCTCCATGAAGGTCGTGCTAGAGCGTTTCTCCGCGTACCGAGATCAACACACCGCGCATCGGCCGTCCCGTCCGGCGGGACGCGGACGAGGTTTGAAGGCAGGGCATGTCGAAGCGGGACTATTACGAGATCCTGGGGGTCGCCAAGACCGCCTCGGACGGCGAGATGAAGGTCGCCTTCCGCAAGCTCGCCATGACCTACCACCCGGACAGGAATCCCGGCAACACGGATGCCGAGATCAAGTTCAAGGAGATCAACGAGGCCTATCAGTGCCTCTCCGACAGCCAGAAGCGCGCGGCCTACGACCGCTTCGGCCACGCCGCCTTCAGTCAAGGCGCGGGCCAGCCGGGCGGTCCCGGCTTCGGCAACGAGTTCGGCGACTTCATGTCGGACATCTTCGACAACTTCTTCGGCGACGGCCGCGGCGGGGCTCAGCAGGCGCGCGGCGGGCGTACGGCCGCGCCCGGCCGCGAACGCGGGGCGGACCTGCGCTACAGCCTGGAGATCAGCCTGGAGGAGGCGTTCACCGGCAAGGCCGAGACGATCCGCATCCCGACCTCGATCACCTGCGAGACCTGCGCGGGAACGGGCGCCAAGCCCGGCTCGAAACCGCGTGCCTGCCAGACCTGCGGCGGCTACGGCCGGGTTCGGGCGGCGCAAGGGTTTTTCGCCATCGAGCGGACCTGCCCGAACTGTCACGGCCGCGGCGAGATCGTCGACGACCCCTGCGCGACGTGTGCCGGCGCCGGCCGGGTCAACCGCGAGCGCACGCTCGCGATCAACGTGCCGGCGGGCGTCGACGACGGCCTGCGCATCCGGCTCGCCGGCGAGGGCGAGAGCGGCCTGCGCGGGGGGCCTTCGGGCGACCTCTACGTCTTCCTGTCGATCAAGCCGCACGAGTTCTTCCAGCGCGACGGGGCGGACCTGTTCTGCCGCGTGCCGATCTCGATGGTGACGGCGGCGCTCTCGGGCGAGATCACCGTGCCGGTGATCGACGGCTCGCAGACGCAGGTGCGGATTCCGGCGGGCACGCAGACGGCCAAGCAGTTCCGCATCAAGGGCAAGGGCATGCCGGTGCTGCGCGCCCGCGAAGTCGGCGACCTCTACATCCAGGTCTTCGTCGAGACGCCGCAGAACCTGACCAAGCGCCAGCGCGAGCTGCTGCAGGAGTTCGACCGGACGGCATCCGACGAGACCCACCCCGAGAGCGCCGGCTTCTTCTCCAAGATGCGCGACTTCCTGGGCGGTTTCGGCGGCGCCGCGCGCCAGTAGACGGACATGGTGGCGCGGGAAGACCGTTCCGGCCGGATCAAACCGGGTCGTTCCCGGTTTAGGCATCCACCGGATGGCGGTGCGCGCATTGGGCTAGGCATGGACGCGGGCTTGACGCTAGAACTGCAACGTCACCGTCAAGCCTCCCTCCACGACCGGATCTGAAGGAACATCGGACTTGCCGCCGTTACCTCGTTCCAGCGCGAAAGCCTCGTCCGTGCAAAGGCGTGAGCGGCGCGACCCGCTGGAGGACGAGGCCCGGTTCCTCAAGTCCTGGCTGGAGCGGCCGCTGGTGACCGGAGCCGTCACCCCGTCGGGCCGAATGCTGGCCCGCACCATGGCGGCCTACGTCGATCCGCGCCGACCCGGCAAGGTCGTGGAGCTCGGGCCGGGCACAGGCCCGGTGACGGAGGCTCTGGTCCGGCGCGGCATCGCACCCGAGCGCCTCGTGCTCGTCGAGTTCAACCCGGATTTCTGCGCCCTGCTGCGCCGGCGCTTCCCCGGCGCCACGGTGCTGCAGGGCGATGCCTACGACATCCGCGGGAGCGTCGGCGCGGTGCTGTCGGACCCCGGCATCGCCACGGTGTCGAGCCTGCCGCTGTTCACCAAGCCGCTGGCGCATCGCCTCGACCTGCTCAATACCGCCCACGACCTGATGCAGCCGGGCGCGCCGTTCGTGCAGTTCACCTACGCGGTGGTGCCGCCGATCCCGGCGCGATGCGCCGCCGGCAGCTACACCGCGAGCGGCTCGAACCGGGTCTGGCTCAACCTGCCGCCGGCCCGCGTCTGGGTCTACCGCCGGCCCTGATATCCGCGCGCCGCCCGGAACGGCCCTGGCTCACGACGCCGGGGACGTTCCCGTAATCCGCTCCAGCACGGCCGAACGCTGCGTTGGCACCCCGCCCAGCGCGTAAGCCGCCCGCAGCGCCGCCTCGGCCCTGTCGGCCGAGGCGGCGTCCGCGGCGTGGACGCATCCCAGGAGCCCGCTCGCATCGCCCGGATGCGCGAGATCCGAGAACCCGACGCGGCCGTCGATCGTGTTCTCGGGGCTGGTCCGGCCGCCGCCGAGGCCGATCACCGCGAGCCCGATCGCCCGCGTCGCGACGCGCGCCACCGTGCCCCGCGCCCGGACCTCGCGGATGACCGGGGCCGCAGCAAGGTAATGTGCCGGCTTATCGATCAGGTCGGCGGGTCCGCCGAGGGCCGAGACCATGCGCGAGAATATGTCCGCGGCCCGGCCGGAGGTCAGACCCGCCTCGATCCGAGCCGCAGCCGCGTCGCGGTCGCCGGCCAATCCGCCGGCGAGCAGCATCTCCGCTCCCAGCGCGACGGTCACCGCGTGGAAGCGCGGTTCGCGCCGACGGCCGGTCAGGTAGTCGATCGCGTAGGCGATCTCCAGTCCGTTGCCGGCAAATGATGCCAGCGGCGCGTCCATGTCGGTGATCAGCGCGACGGTCGGCAGCCCGGCCCCGCTCGCCACCGCGACGATGCTGCCGGCAAGCGCCCGGGCCTCGTCCAGGCCCGCCATGAAGGCGCCGGAGCCGACCTTCACGTCCATGACGAGGCCGTCGAGGCCCGCCGCGAGCTTCTTGGAGAGGATCGAGGCGGTGATCAGGTCGAGCGACTCGACCGTGCCGGTCACGTCGCGGATCGCGTAGAGGCGCCGGTCGGCCGGGGCGAGGTCTTCCGTCTGGCCGATGATGGCGCAGCCGACCTCGCGCACGACGCGCCGGAACGTCGCCAGATCCGGCGCCGCGTCGTAGCCGGGGACGCTGGCGAGCTTGTCCAGCGTACCGCCGGTATGGCCCAGACCGCGGCCGGAGATCATCGGCACGTACCCGCCGCAGGCCGCCACCATCGGCGCGAGCACGAGGCTGACGGCGTCGCCGATGCCGCCGGTGGAGTGCTTGTCGAGGACGGGGCCGGGCAGGTCCCAGGCGAGCACCGTGCCCGAGGCTGCCATCGCCCGCGTCAGCGCCACGCGCTCTCCCATTGCCATCCCGCGACAGCACACCGCCATGGCGAAGGCCGCCGCCTGCCCCTCGCCGACGCGCCCGTCAATGAGCCCGGCGACGAAGTCCGCGATCTCCTCGGGCGCGAGCGCGAGCCCGTCGCGCTTCCGGCGGATCGTCTCCTGCGGCAGCCTCACCGGACGGCGTCTCGCGCGGCCACGAGGGCGCCGAACAGGCTGCTCGCGCCGATGCGGAACGTGGCCGGCGCGGCCCATCCCGGACCCATGACCCGGTCGGCGATGGCAAGGTAGGCGGCGGCGTCCGCCAGCGTGCGCAGGCCCCCCGAGACCTTGAGGCCGCCCCGGCCGGCCGTGCGGATCACGCCGAGCAGGGCGCCGGCCGCCTCGGGCGTCGCCGAGACCGGGCTCTTGCCCGTCGAGGTCTTGAGGAAGTCGGCGCCCGCCGCCAGCGCCAGCCGGCCGGCCGCCGCGATCGCCTCCGCAGTCGCCAGGGTGCCGGTCTCCAGGATCACCTTGAGGCAGGCGTTCGGGCAGGCCGCGCGCACCGCCTCGACCAAGTCGACCGCCGTCGCCGCATCGCCCCGCAGGAGGGCGCGGTAGGGCAGCACGAGGTCGAGCTCGTGCGCGCCGTCGCGCAGGGCCGCGCGCGTGTCCGCCGCGGCGCGCTCCGCGTCCTCCCCGCCGGCGGGGAAGTTGATCACCGTGGCGATCCGCACCGGGGCGCCCGACAGCGCGCGCGCCGCCTGATGGACGAATTGGGGCCAGACGCACACCGCGGCGACCCCGCCCGCCCGCGCGTCGCGGCACAGGGCGTCGATGCGGGTCGCGGTGCACGCGTCGCCCAGCTCCGTCAGGTCGAGGAGCGGCAGGGCCCGCTCCGCGATCGCCCGCGCCGCGTCCCCCGTCATGCGGTCTCTCCCGTCGGCAGGCCGGCGACGAAGGTGCGGAGCAGCCGGGCGAGGTCGCCCGCCGCGCCCGCCGCCGCCCGCTTGGTCTCGGCGTGATGCGGGTCGCCGTCGCCGATCCCGGCGGCCCGGTTGGTCACCACCGAGACGGCGGCGACGGGTAGGCCGAAGAACCGGGCCAGGATGACTTCCGGCACCGTCGACATGCCGACGAGGTCGGCGCCCAGCCGCCCGGCCATCCGCACCTCGGCCGGCGTCTCGAAGCTCGGCCCGGAAAACCACGCGTAGACGCCCGCGTGGAGCGGGATGCCGCAGGCCCCCGCGGCTTCCGATAGCCGACGACGCAAGGCCGGATCGTAGGCCGCCGTCATCGGCACGAAGCGGGCCTCGCTCGGCTCGCCGACCAGCGGGTTGAGGCCGGACAGGTTGATGTGGTCGGTGAGCATCACGAGGCTGCCGGGGCCGGCCTCGGTCATCAGCGAGCCCGACGCGTTGGTGAGCATCAGGCATGCGGCGCCGAGCGCCCGGGCCGCGGCGATGGGTGCCCGCATCGCGGCCGGGTCGCCGCGCTCGTAGGCGTGCGCCCGGCCCTCGAACACCAGCACGGAGCGCCCGGCGAGGCGCCCGCGGTGCAGCCGGCCGCGGTGCCCGCTGACGCCGGAGCCCGGAAACCCCGCGATTTCCGCGTAGGGCAGGCTGATCGCGGATTCGAGCTCCGCCGCGATGCCGCCCAAGCCCGTGCCGGTGATGATCGCGCAGGTGTGCGGACCGGCAAAGCCCGCCGCGCGTAAGAAGTCGGCCGCCTCAGGCACCCAGCGTCTCCGGTCCGAACGAGGCCGGCAGCAGGCCGTCCAGCGTGAAGCTGCGATTGACGCCGGCGGAGTCGGCCGCGTGAATGGAGGTATCGCCGTCCGCGAACTCGCGGATGCGCTGGCGGCAGGCGCCGCACGGCGTCACCGGGCCGGCGCCGTCGCCGAGCACCAGCAGCGCCCGGATGCGCCGCCCGCCGGCCAGGATCATCGCCGCGACCGCCCCGGCCTCGGCGCAGGTGCCGACCGGGTAGGCCGCGTTCTCGACGTTGCAGCCGGCGTGCACCCGTCCGTGCTCGTCGCGCAGCGCCGCGCCGACCGCGAAGCGGGAGTAGGGCGCGTAGGCCCGCGCACGGGCGGCGATGGCCGCGTCGAACAGGGCGGCGAGGTCGGGGTCCTGAGGCGGCGGCGGCATCCCCGATCTTTGGCACCGGCCCTGCCGGCCTGTCGAGGGGCGGCATCGACAGGGGGCGGCCGCTCTCCTAAGAGGCGACGGGGTCAGTGATGCGGGGACGACGGATGCTGGGCCGGTACGAGCGCGGGGCGGCCGGGGAGGCGGTGGTCGCCTACGGCGATGGCACGATGCGGGTGGTCAAGCCCGGCGCCTACGTGCGCTGCGCCGTCACCGGCACGGAGATCCCGCTGGACGCGCTGCGCTACTGGAGCGCCGTCCGCCAGGAGGCCTACGCCACCCCCGAGGCGGTGCTGGAGCGGCTGAAGCGGACGGGGCGGCCGTAGGAAATCGCGTCCGCGATCTTGTCGGGCCGGTCCTTCATCGCGGCGCGATCGACGCCCGGAATGCTCCGGGCGGTCACCTGCTTGATCAGCTTGGCCAAGTCGGCTCGGCAAGGCGCTCGCGGCCTGCGCCCCGTGACGGCGCTCCTTTCCGGCCAGGGCTCGCGCGTCGCGGCCACGGCCTGAGTCTTTGGAAGACCGCGTCGCGCGAAGCGGTCTTCCGGACTTTGCCTCACGGCGCCCACTGCCAGAACACCGAGCTTGAGAACGAGAACACCTGCGCGCCGTGCTGGTTGACGGCCGTGTTGTCGGCAAACGCCAAGCCCCAGCCGGGGCGCGAGGCGGAGGCGCGCCTGTCGGTGAGCCGGGTGGCGTAGCGCAGCGTGTCGCCGGCGTAGACGGGGGCGAGCCAGCGCATCTCGCGAAAGCCCGGCGAGGGTCCCATCTCGGGTGCCGGTCCGTGGGCTGCCGTGTGGGCGTGGTCGCGGGCCCGGGTCGCCAGCAGGCGCTTCATGTAGGCTGCGGCCGTGTGCCAGCCCGAGGCGCACAGGCCGCCGAAATGGGTGTGCTTGGCGCCCTCCGGATCGGTGTGGAACACCTGCGGGTCGTAGGCGCGGGCGAAGCCCGTGATCGCGTCCGCACCGAACGCGTAGGCGCCGAGGTCGCGCGTCGCGCCGATCACGGCGTCTCTCAGGAAGGGGATCGCCTCGGCGTCGTCCGGCTCGGCGACCACGTCCGGGATGCCGGTCGCGACGGGGCGCGGCGGCGGCGGCGGTTCGGCCCCGCGGCGGGCGAGCATGAGGGTGAAGCGCTGCGTCATCACCGCCTCAGCCCGCCCGTTCTCCAGGCGCACGGCGCAGCGGCAGAATCCCCGATCGGGCTTCGAGGCGGAGACGCGGCACTCCTCCACCCGCAGCGACACGCGAAGCGCGTCGCCCGGCAGCACGGGCTTGAGCCAGCGCAAGTCGGTGACGCCGGGCGAGCCCAGCGACGAGCGCCCGCCCATCGGCCCGGCGTGCAGGAGCCGCATGCCGAGCGCGGCCGTGTGCCAGCCCGAGGCGATCAGCCGGCCGGCGAAGGTTTTTTCCGCCGCCGCTTCGTCGAGGTGGAACGGCTGCGGGTCGAACTCCCGGGCGAAGCGCACGATGTCGTCGCGGCTGACCGTCATCGGCGCGCCGACGATCACCTGACCGGCTGAGAAATCCTCGAAATCGAGGCCGGACATGGGCGCGCCCCGGCTCAGTTGGCGAAGCGGAAGTGCAGCACGTCGCCGTCCTGCACGAGGTACTCCTTGCCCTCCAGCCGCAGCTTGCCGGCGTCGCGCGCGCCCGCCTCGCCCTTGAGCGCGGTGTAGTCGGTAAACGCGATGGTCTCGGCGCGGATGAAGCCCTTCTCGAAGTCGGTGTGGATCACGCCGGCCGCGGCCGGCGCGCGGGTCCCGCGCGTGATCGTCCAGGCGCGGGCCTCCTTCGGGCCGACGGTGAAGTAGGTGATCAGGCCCAGAAGGTCGTAGCCGGCGCGGATCACGCGGTTGAGGCCGGGTTCGGAGAGCCCCACCGCCTCCAGGTAGTCGCCCTGGTCGGCGGCCGGCATCACCGCGATCTCGCTCTCGATCTTGGCCGAGACCACCACGGCCTGCGCGCCCTCCGCCTCGGCGCGGGCGAGCACGGCTTCCGAATAGGCGTTGCCCTTGTCGGCATCGGCCTCGTCGACGTTGCAGACGTAGAGCACGGGCTTGGCCGTCATCAGGCCGAGCTGCTGGAAACTCCGCTCCTCGTCCGACTTGCGCGCGACCATCCGGGCGGGCTTGCCCTCGCGCAGGTACGGCAGCGCCCGGTTGACGAGGTCCAGGAATTCCTTCGCCTCCTTGTCCGCACCCCGGGCCCGCTTCTCGAGAGCGACGACGCGCTTCTCCAGGCTGTCGAGGTCGGCCAGCATCAGCTCGGTCTCGATGGTCTCGATGTCGGCGCCAGGGTCGACCTTGCCCTCGACATGGGTGACGTCGCCGTCATCGAAGCACCGCACCACGTGGGCGATGGCGTCGCATTCGCGGATGTTGGCCAGGAACTGGTTGCCCAGGCCCTCGCCCTTCGAGGCGCCGCGCACGAGGCCGGCGATGTCGACGAAGGTCAGCCGCGTCGGGACGATCTCCTTGGAGGCGGCGATGCGGGCGAGGTCGTCGAGCCGCGGGTCCGGCACCGCCACCTCGCCGACGTTCGGCTCGATGGTGCAGAACGGATAGTTCGCGGCCTGCGCCGCCGCCGTCTGCGTCAGGGCGTTGAAGAGGGTCGACTTGCCGACGTTCGGCAGGCCGACGATGCCGCATTTGAAGCCCATGGGGTTCAGGTCCGTTGTGTCACGTCGTCCGGGGACGCGCGAAAGGGGTTGAAGAAACCATACCCTCGAACCGCGCACCGTGTGCCACGTTCTCGGTCAAACCTCGTGCCGTCGTATCCATCACGCCTTCGCACCCGGCCGGGTCACGTCGGCCCAGCCGCGCCCGACCATGGCCAAGTGCACCCGGTTCTGAAAACTCTCGTTCTCGCCTGCCGCCAGCAGCGGCACCTGATCGGCCACCGCCCGGCACAGATCCTCGACCCACGGCTCCTCGGATTTCGCGAAATCGTTGAGCACGTAGGCGTGCACCAGCGCCTTGTCGCCGGGATGCCCGATGCCGAGGCGCACCCGGCGATAGTCGTTGCCGCATTGGGCCGTGATCGAGCGCAGGCCGTTGTGGCCGGCGTTGCCCCCCCCGCACTTCACCCGGATCTTGGCCGGCGCCAGATCGAGCTCGTCGTGCAGCACGATCACGTCACTGAGCGCGATTTTGTAGAAGCGCTGCGCCTCGGCGACCGCGCGGCCGGACTCGTTCATGAAGGTCTGCGGCTTCAGGAGGATCGCCCGCTCGGACCCCAGCGACACCTCGGCGGCCTCCCCCTGGAAGCGGCGGCGGAACGGGCTCGCCCGGTGCTGCCGCGCGATCTCGTCGAGGCTGAGGAAGCCGATGTTGTGGCGGTTGCGCGCGTAGGATCGGCCCGGATTGCCCAGGCCCACGATGAGCCGCATGACGAGACAGGACTCCCGGCCTGAAAACACGAACGCCCCGACCTCGCGGCCGGGGCATTTTCCTGGAAGCGCTGCCGCCGCGATACGCGGCGGCGGACCCGAGCCTTGAGCTCAGCCCTCGGTCTTCTCGGCGTCGTCGGCGGCCTCGACTTCGGCCTTCTCCTCGGCGGCCTCGCTCGCCTGCGCCTCGGCGATGGCGGCCTCCTCGGCCTCGACCTCGGCGCCGAGCACGGTCGGCGGCACGACGTTGGCGACCGGATCGCTCGGCGCGCCGGTGTAGGTCACGCCGGCCGGCAGCACGATGTCGGAGACGTGGATCACGTCGCCGATCTCGCGGCCGGTGAGGTCGACCTCGATGCCGTCGGGGATCTGGTCGGGGGCGACCTCGACGGCGAGCGTATGCAGCACGATGTTGAGGGTGCCGCCCTTCTGCTTGATGCCGGGCGCCGCGTCCTCGTTGTGGAAGTGCACCGGCACCTCGACGGCGACGGTCTGGCCGGCGATCACCCGCAGGAAGTCGACGTGCATCGGCACGCCGGAGACCGGGTCGAGCTGGAAGTCGCGCGGGATGGCGCGGGTTTTCTTAGCCCCGGTATCGATCTCGAACAGCGTCGTCTTGAAGCCGCCGGCGTAGATCAGGGTGCGGGCGCGGACGAGGTCGATGCTGATGGCCTGCGGGGCTTGCCCGCCGCCGTAGACGACCGCGGGGACTCGGCCCTGGCGACGAACGGCCCGGGCGGCCCCCTTGCCGACCCGGTCGCGTGCCACGGCCTCAAGCG
>NZ_CAXTBY010000125.1:0-10296 GCF_964242245.1 uncultured Methylobacterium sp.
AGCGTGGCCACCACCAGCGCCTGCGTCTCGCCGCGGGTGAACAGGGCCGAGCCGTGGGCGCGCGGCAGCACGCCGACCTGGGACTCGATCGGGCGCACCGTCTTCACGTCGCGGCCATCGATCCGGGAGCCGGTGTCGAGGATGTTCCAGCGGACCACCTTCGACTGCGCCTCCTTGAACGCGGCCTTGACCTTCTCAGGCGCAAACTTCTGCTCGCCGTCGGCCGGGCAGAGGGCGGCCATCACCTTCGCCTTGACGGTGTCGACGGCCTTGTAGCGCTCCTGCTTGACCGTGACCTTGTAGGCGTCGCGCAGTTCCGCCTCGCACACGCCGAGCACGGCGGCCTCGACGTCGGCGTTCTCCGGCGCGGAGAAGTCGCGCGGCTCCTTGGCGGCCTTCTCGGCAAGCCGCACGATCGCCTCGATCACCGGCTGGAAGTGCTTGTGGCCGAACATCACGGCGCCGAGCATGATCTCTTCCGAGAGCTCCTTCGCCTCGGACTCGACCATCAGCACCGCGTCGGTGGTGCCGGCGACGACGAGGTCGAGGACCGACTCGTCCATCTCCGGGACCGGCGGGTTGAGCGTGTACTGGCCGTTGGCGTAGCCGACGCGCGCCGCGCCGATCGGGCCCATGAACGGCACGCCGGAAAGCGTCAGGGCAGCGGAGGCCGCGACCATCGCCAGGATGTCGGGATCGTTCTCGAGGTCGTGGGTCAGCACGGTGACCACGACCTGCGTGTCGTTGCGCCAGCCCTCGATGAACAGCGGGCGGATCGGGCGGTCGATGAGGCGGGAGACCAGCGTCTCCTTCTCGGACGGGCGGCCCTCGCGCTTGAAGTAGCCGCCGGGGATGCGGCCGGCGGCGTAGGCGCGCTCCTGGTAGTTCACGGTGAGCGGCAGGAAGTCGATGCCGGCCTTCGGCTCCTTGGAGGAGACGACGGTGGCGAGCACCGAGGTCTCGCCGTAGGTGGCCATCACCGAGCCGTCGGCTTGGCGGGCGACCTTGCCGGTCTCCAGCACGAGGCGGCGGTCGCCCCACATCAGCTCTTCACGTTGTACGTCGAACATGCTTGCTATCCCTTAGCCTTCGTGCGGCGGGCGGACCCGGCGCGGCCAGGGGCAAGATGGCTGGGCATTCGGCTTCCGTGAATGCCCGGCGATCCTGTCCCTGGCGTTCGCGCCTCGTCGCCCGTTGCTCGGAGGGCCGGACCCGTTCCGGCCCTCCGAGGTGTAAAAACGCGGCCCCGAGCCGGGCTCGGGACCGCATGGACGCGTTGAGGTACGCTTAGCGGCGGATGCCGAGGCGCTCGATCAGCCCACGGTAGCGGGCCTCGTCCTTGCGCTTGACGTAGTCGAGCAGCGAGCGGCGCTGCGAGACCATCTTGAGCAGGCCGCGGCGGGAATGGTTGTCCTTGCCGTGGGTCTTGAAGTGGGCGGTGAGATTGGTGATCCGCTCGGTGAGGATCGCCACCTGGACCTCCGGCGAGCCGGTGTCCTTTGCGCCCTTGGCGTGTTCCTTGATGAGCGCAGTCTTGCGCTCTGCCGTGATCGACATCGCAGGGCCTTTCGAATGGCTGTTGAAATGCGCGGCAACCCGTCGAAGGGGGCGGCGCGCTCGTGCTCGGGTCTTGGCCGTTGCCGGGATGTCGTCCAGCAGGGTCGTGGCCCCAAGCGGCTTCGGCCCCGCCCGTCACCGGGCCGAGGCCGGGCGGACCATACACGAAACCGACGCCTGCGCCAGCCCTGTCCCTACGCCGGCAGCTTCTCCGCCAGCCTCGGGTAGACCCGCCGAACGTTGCCCTCGTAGAGCGCCTTCCGATCCGCGTCGGAGAGCGCGACGGCGTCCGTGTAGCGCTTGGTGTCGTCGTAGGCATGCCCGGTCTCGGGATCGATGCCGTTGACCGCACCGATCATCTCGGAGGCGAACAGGAGGTTGTCGATGGGGATCACGCGCATCAGGAGATCGATGCCCGGCTGATGGTAGACGCAGGTGTCGAAGTAGACGTTCCGCAGGAGCTCCGTCAGCGGTGGGCGCTTCATGTCCTGCGCGAGCCCGCGGTATCGGCCCCAGTGATAGGGGACGGCGCCGCCGCCATGGGGAATGACGAAGCGCAGCGTCGGGAAGTCCCTGAACAGGTCCGAGGTGACGAACTGCATGAAGGCGGTCGTGTCGCCCGCCATGTAATGCGCGCCGGTGGCCTGGAAGTTGGGGTTGGCCGAGGCGCTGACGTGGATCATGCCCGGCACGTCGAGTTCCACCATCTTCTCCCAGAGCGGATACCAGTGCCGGTCGGAAAGCGGGGGATCGGTCCAGTAACCGCCGGTCGGGTCGGGGTTGACGTTGCAGCCGACGAAGCCGAGGTCCTTGACGCAGCGCTCCAGCTCCGCCGTGCAGTTGGCCGGCGAGACGCCGGGCGTCTGCGGCAATTGGCAGACGCCGACGAAGTTTCGGGGAAACAGCGTCGCGACCCGGTGGATCATGTCGTTCGACACCACGGACCAGTCGAGGCTGGTCCGGGCGTTGCCGATATGGTGGCCCATGCCGCCGGCGCGGGGCGAGAACAGGGCCGTCGAGATGCCGCGCTCGGCCTGAACCCGCAACTGCTTCCCCGTCAGGCTCTGCCGGATCTCGTCGTCGGAGACCTTCAGGGAGGCGGGCGAGGGCGATTGCGCGCCATCGTTGATCGCCGCGATCTGGCGCTTGCGCCAGTCGAGCATCGCCGCCGGCTCGGTGGTGTAGTGTCCGTGGCAATCGATCACGCGGCCGGCGTAACGCGGCCTTGCATCCGGCGCCTGCGCCCGCGCCGCGCCGAGACCGGCGAGGGACGCCGCCCCGGCGGCCAGGGCCCCGCGAAACAGCCCGCGGCGCGACGCGCAGCAGGCACAGCCCGGCTCGGATGGGCCTTCGGCAATCTCGATCACGGCGTTTCTCCCGGACATCGTCTCAGGCGGGGAACTCGTTCTTCCTCTCGCAACCGAAGTCTCGCCCATTCCCGAGGCCGGCGATAGACTGCCCTGGGTGAAAGCATGTCGGAGGCTATGTCGTCGTCACGTGCCGCGCCGGACCGGATGGCCACAGGCCGCCCGGGGGCGGCATCCCCGATCGATCGAGACCCCATGACGGCGCAGGGCCGATGTCCGCGTGCGGTGTTGTCCTGCAAAATCGACGCTCGTAATCGCTCTGCGCCCGCCCCGGTCCCGCCGACGAAGTCCAGCCCATGACGACGCCCGAGAAACTCTCCCTGCCGAAGGACAAGATCCGGGTGCTGCTGCTCGAAGGCATCAACGACAGCGCCGTCGCGCTGATGCGGGCGGCCGGCTACACCAACCTCGTCCGCCTGCCGAAGGCCCTGGACACCGCGGCGCTGCACGATGCGCTCAGGGGCATCCACATCCTCGGCATCCGCTCGCGCACCCGGCTCGACGCGGCGGCGCTCGCCGCGGCCGACCGGCTGCTCGCGGTCGGCTGCTTCTCGGTCGGCACCAACCAAGTCGATCTCGAAACGGCCCGCCGCCGCGGCGTGCCGGTGTTCAACGCACCCTTCTCCAACACCCGCTCGGTGGCCGAGCTCGTCATCGGCGAGATCGTGATGCTGATGCGCCGGGTCGTGCCCCGCTCGGTCGGGGCGCATGCCGGCCTCTGGGACAAGTCGGCCGAGGGCTCGGTCGAGGTGCGGGGCAAGACGCTCGGCATCGTCGGCTACGGCAACATCGGCACGCAGCTCTCGACGCTGGCCGAAGCCCTGGGCATGCGGGTGATCTTCTACGATCACACGGACAAGCTGCGCCACGGCAGCGCCGAGCCGACCGGGACGCTGGCTGCCCTGCTGGCGCAGAGCGACGTAGTCTCCCTGCACGTGCCGGAGACCGAGGCCACCGCCAACATGATCGGCGCGGCTGAGATCGCCAAGATGAAGGCAGGCAGCTTCCTGATCAACAACGCCCGCGGCACCGTGGTCGACCTCGACGCGCTGGCAGCAAGCCTGCGCGAGGGCCACCTGCGGGGTGCTGCGGTCGACGTCTTCCCCGTCGAGCCCGGCTCGAACCAGGAGCGCTTCGTCTCGCCGCTCCAGGGACTGCCGAACGTGATCCTCACCCCGCACGTCGGCGGCTCGACGGAGGAGGCGCAGGAGCGCATCGGTGCCGAGGTGGCGCGCAAGCTCGTGGACTATTCCGACATCGGCGCGACGGTGGGCGCCGTGAACTTCCCGCAGGTGCAGTTGCCGGCGCGCGCGAACGGCGCCCGCTTCATCCACGTGCAGGAGAACCTCCCCGGCATGCTCGGGCGCCTCAACGCGGTGTTCTCGGACCGTGGCGTCAACATCGCGGGCCAGTCCTACCAGACCGACGGCGCGATCGGTTACGTGGTGCTGGAAACCGATGCCACCGACGCCGACGCCGCGATGCTGCTCGCCGAGATCCGCGCCATCCCCGGCACGATCCGCGCACGGCTGCTCTACGAGCGGCGCTGAGGGGAGGGCGACCGTCGGGCTTCGCACGGAGGCAGGGGTGCCGTCCGGTCGGCGGCGCGCCGCCTGCCGCCCCGAGCGGCGAAGCGGTGGCGCGGGACTTGCCGCGGATTTCGACGAACCGCGCGGGGCTGGACACCGGAGACCCATGACCACCGGCCTGTTCGCCTCGCGGAAATCCGTCGCGGCCATCCTCGCCGCCCATGACGGCGACCACGGCCCGGCGCTGGCCAGGGACCTGTCGGCGTTCGGCCTCGTCTGCATCGGCCTCGGCGCAACGATCGGCGCGGGAATCTTCGTGCTCACCGGCACGGCCGCCGCGCAGTATGCCGGGCCGGCCCTCGCGCTGTCCTTCGTGATCGGCGGGATCGCCTGCGGTTTCGTCGGGCTGTGCTACGCGGAACTGGCCGCGATGATCCCGGTGCCGGGCAGCACGTACGCCTACACCTACGCGACGCTCGGCGAGCTCTGCGCCTGGATCATCGGATGGGACCTCGTCCTCGAATTCGCCTTCGCCGCGGCAACCGTCGCCGTCGGCTGGTCCGGCTACGCGCAGAGCCTCCTCGCCGATGCGGGCCTGCACCTGCCGGCAGCGCTCGCCGCGGCGCCCGGCGCGGGCGGCCTCGTCAACCTGCCGGCCGGTGCGATCGTGCTGGTGCTGACCCTGCTGCTGATGCGCGGCAGCCGCGAAGCGTCGCTGGCGAACGCCGCGATGGTGGCGCTGAAGGTCGCGATCATCCTGGGCTTCGTCGGCGTCGGGGCGGCGCACCTCAAACCCGACCTGTGGCATCCGTTCATTCCGGAGAACACGGGCACGTTCGGCCAATTCGGCTGGAGCGGGGTACTGCGCGGGGCAGGCGTGGTGTTCTTCGCCTTCATCGGCTTCGAGACCGTCTCGACGGCCGCCGGCGAGACGCGAGACCCGCAGCGCGACGCACCGACAGGCCTCCTCGGCTCGCTCGCGATCACCACCATGCTCTACGTCGCGGTCGCGGCCGTGCTGACCGGGCTGGTGCCCTACCGAGACCTCAACGTCGCCGACCCGATCGCCCGGGCGATCGACGCGATCGGGCTCGGTGGCTTCGCAGTCGCGATCAAGGCCGGCGCGCTCGTCGGCCTCACCACCTCGACGCTGACCGCCCTCTACGGTCAGGCCCGCGTGTTCTACGCCATGGCCCGCGACGGCCTGCTGCCCGGCATCTTCGCGCGGGTGAACCCTGGGACACGCACGCCCGTGCTGAGCCAAGCCGCAATCGGCGCGCTGACGGCGCTGATCGCGAGCTTCGTGCCGATCGAAGAGCTCGGCGAACTCGTCAGCATCGGCACGCTGTTCGCCTTCAGCCTCGTCTGTACCGCCGTGCTGATCCTGCGCCGGACCGATCCCGACCGGCCCCGCCCGTTCCGCGTGCCGGCCGCACCCGTGGTGGCCGGGCTCGGCATCCTGTCCTGCCTGATCCTGATGGCCGGCCTGCCGGGGGAGACCTGGACCCGCCTCGCGGCCTGGCTGGTGCTCGGGCTCGCGCTCTACTTCGGCTACGGACGTGCGAACGCCCGCCGGGTGAGGGCGGGCGCGTAGTCCACGAGCAGGATCTCTCGGCCGGGGACGGCCTCAGAACGAGCGATGGCGCGGGGCGGGGGCGTTGCCGTAGCGGCGGCGCAGGAAGGCGACGACACGCGGCAGGACGAAGGCGATCAGGATCTTGCGCATGGCGGCGTCTCTCCTCACGGGGCTGTGAGCGGTCAATGCGCCGGGCCCGCGGCCGTTCCCCTCAGAGCTCCAGCGTCAGCGTCACGGGCGCGTGGTCCGAGGGCCGCTCCCAGCCGCGTGCGTGGCGGGCCACATCGACGCTGCGCACGGTGCCGGCGAGGTCGGGCGAGACCCAGGCGTGGTCCAGGCGCCGGCCCTTGTCGGCCACCGCCCAATCGGGTGAACGGTAGCTCCACCACGTGTAGATCTTCTCTGGCGGCGGTGTGAGCAGCCGGGCGGTATCGACCCAGCCGGCCTCGCCGCGCAGGGTCTCCAGCGCCTCGGTCTCGACGGGGGTGTGGCTCACCACGTCGAGCAACTGCTTGTGCGACCAGACGTCGTGCTCCAGCGGCGCGACGTTGAGGTCGCCGACGAGGATCGCCGGGCCGGACGGGCGCCGGCCGCCCCAGGCGCGCAGATCCGCCAGGAAGTCGAGCTTGTGCGCAAATTTCGGGTTCAGCGCGGGGTCGGGCACGTCGCCGCCGGCCGGCACGTAGAAGTCGTGCAGCACGATCCCGGCGGCGGCGCCCGCCTCGGGCCCGAGCACCGCCGAGATGTGGCGCGCGTCCTGGCGCTCGCAGAAGCTCATCACGTCGCGGGTGAGCAGGGGGAACTTCGAGAGGATGGCGACGCCGTTGTAGCCCTTCTGCCCGGCGAAGACGACGTGCTCGTAGCCCGATCCGCGCAGGGCCTTGAGCGGGAAGGCGTCGTCGGGGCACTTCGTCTCCTGGAGGCAGAGCACGTCCGGCCGCGTCTGGCTAAGGAAGCGCAGGACGAGATCGATGCGCAGCCGCACCGAGTTGATGTTCCAGGACGTGACGGTGAGGCGCAACGGACGGGCTCGCGGGATGGTCGGCGGCGGGCAGGCGTCCCGAGGCGATAGCGCGTTTCATCGGCATGGGCATCGGGGGGCGCGACGTAAAATGGCGTGCTCGTTGACGGGCGAAAGGCTATGTCCCCGGTATAACCTACGAGAGACGCCCGCCTTGCCGCGCATCCGCTCCGTCCTGTTCAACGCCTACTGGGCCGCCTGGACGGCCCTGTTCCTCGCGCCGCTCGCGGTGCTGGCGGCCTCCGGTTCACCGGTCCGGCCGATCCGGGCCGCGACGCGGCTCTGGGCGCGCGGCATCCTGTTCGGGCTGCGCACCCTCTGCGGCCTGCGCTACGTCGAGGAGGGGCGCGACCGCATCCCCGCCGAGCCCTGCCTGATCGTGGCCAACCACCAGTCGGCCTGGGAGACTCTGGCCTTCCTGATCCTGGTGCCGGATGTGGCGATCATCGCCAAGCGCGAACTGGTCTCGATCCCGGTCGTCGGCTGGTTCCTGCGCCGCTCGCCGATGATCATCATCGACCGCGCCAACGGCACGCAGGCCCTGCGCACGATGATCGACGAGAGCCGCGCCGCGGCGGCGCAGGGGCGCTCCGTGCTGATCTTCCCCGAGGGTACGCGCGGGCTCATCGGCGAGCCGTTGCAGTTCAAGCGCGGCGTCGAGCTGCTCTACGGGCGGCTCGGCCTGCCGGTGCTGCCGGTGGCGGTCAATTCCGGCCTGTACTGGCCGACCGGCTCGTCCACGCGCTCCGGCACGGTGACGGTGAGCTACCTCGCCGCCCTGGCCCCGGGCCTGTCGGCGGCCGACTTCATGCGCGGCACCGAGGGCGCGATCGATCGCGAACTCGACCGCTGGCGCCCGGAGCCTGCGCTGAACCTCCGGGCATCCTGAGACGCGGCGCGCACCGAAGCGCTCAGTCGATCGCACCGTAATAGGTGAAGTGCTTCTTCACCGCCTCGACCACCTCCCAGGTCCCCGAGAACCCGGCCGGCGTGACGAAGGCGTCACCCGCGCGATAGGTCTTGGAGAAGCCCTCGGCATCGGTGACGGTGACCACGCCCTCCAGCAGGTGAATGAACTCGTCGCGACCGAAATCGATGCGGAACTTGCCCGGTTCGCAGGTCCAGATGCCGGCGGCGAAGAGCTTGTCCGGGCTCTCGTACACGTAGGTCGCGGTCTGCCTCGGGCGCCCCGACAGGATGTGGGACTTCTCCGGCCAGTAGATCGCGGCCGATGGCTGCACGGCCGGGAAGTCGGTGTTCTTCTTCGCCGGCCCGTCCAGGAGCGGGGGCGGGGGTGCTGCCGGGCGCCGCAGGGCAGGCACGCTGCTCAGGAACGCGAGCATCGGCCCGCCGAACGTGTGGAGAAGTCTGGCGATTTCCATATCGATCCCCTCAGATTGCGCCGACGCGCGGAAGTCCCCGGCACGCGGGCGGTCGCATACGGGCAAGCGAGGATCTCGGCGCCCAGCGGATCGGCCACGGCCGGTGACGGCGGCGAACAGAAGACGACCGGAGGTCTTGAGGGGAGATTTATCCAAAGCGTCAAATGCGGGACGTTTCGCGCGCCGCGCGCGCGGTCCCCGATGCGGTGCGGAGAGCGTGAACGACCACACGAGACGCGCGCTCGCAGGGTGTCCCGTTCTCGATCAGAATCCGCGCGGCGGGCCGCCGGGGTCAGGGGGTCTGCGACTGCCGGATGCGCTCCTGCATCGCCTTGTCCTCGGGGCGACCGTAATTGATGAAGAACAGGCTGCCGTCCACCGCCTTGCCCTTCTGCAGGTTCGAGAGCTGCACGGTGGTGAGGTAGCCCTGCGGATCGGTGATCCGCCACTGACCGAGCGTCTTCATCTCGGCGTCGAAGAACAGTTGAATCTTCGAGGTGCCCCCCAAGGTCGCGCGATCCTCCAGGCTGATGCGGACGCCGCCCGGATCGCTCGCCACGTCGCTCACCGTCAGGTCGCGGGCGAGGTCGATCTTCTCGCGCAGGAGAAACTTGAGAGGCGTCTGGGCGATGAAGTACAGGTCCTGGGTCGAGAGCTTGCGGTCGCGCACCGCCACCGAGGTGCCGTCGGCCACCACCTCCAGCGGCGAGGGCTGGTCGTAGTCGAAGCGCAGGCGCCCGGGCTTGGCGATGAACAGCTTGCCGCCGATCCGGCGCCCGTCCGCGGCGATCTGGATGAACGAGCCGGTCAGCGTCGTCATGCCGTTGAAGTAGGCGTTGGCCTGGGCGAGGATGGTGGCCGCGTCCGGCGGCTCGGACGCCGCCGCGGCCGGCGTGCCGACGACGGCGACCTTCGCCTCGGGCTGCACCGCCTTCGGCGCGCCGGGTTTGAGGCTGCCCGTCTTCTCTGTCGAGCGGGCCTTCGCGTCCCGCGCACCATCCTTGATGTCCTTGGACCCGTCCTTGCCCGCTTCCTTGGCGGGCTTGGCCGCGGGCTTCCTCACCGGCGCGGCGGGCGCGGCAATGGGCGCGGATGGTGCAGCCTCCGATTCCGGCGGCGGCGCGGGCTGCTCCTTGCGGCCGAACAGTCCGTCGAGGAAGGCGCCGACCTGGGCGTCGGCCGGCGCGACCGGCGCGAGCCAGGCCCCGAGGACGAGCAGCGCGGCGACGGGACGGGTGCGGCGGCCGAGCATCGTGGGGCTTCTCCTGGGCGGCCGGGCGCAGCGTCCTGCGGCCGCGGGTGTGATCGGCAGGCTCCGCTTGGAGCCCAACCCTGTGGCGAAGATGCGACGCCGGGCCGGAAGCGGGCTGGCGAAGGGGCGCGGCAAGCGCGAGGGCTCGGCGCCGCTGGCGGAACGGATCGCCTGCGGATTGATAGGGCGGTCCGCAGGCGCGCAGGGCTCAATCGTCGTCGTACATCGCGGCGGCGTGGGGTACGCCCTCCACCAAGATCTCGCGCTTTCCGGCGTGGTTGGCTTGGCCGACGATGCCCTCGATCTCCATCCGCTCCATGATCGAGGCGGCGCGGTTGTAGCCGATCTGCAGGCGGCGCTGGATGTAGCTGGTGGAGGCCTTCTTGTCCCGCAGCACAACCTGCACCGCCTGCTCGTAGAGGTCGCCCGCCTCCCCGCCGCTGGCGGCCACGAACGCGCCGACGTCGAAGACCGGCAGGTCGGCTTCCTCGGCCTCCGCCTCGACCATCTCGGGCTTGCCGGCCTTGCCCTTGCCCTTTCCGGCGTCCTCCGGTTCCTCGCCGGCGGTGACCGCGTCGAGGTAGGCCGGCCGGCCCTGGCGCTTGAGGTGCG
>NZ_CAXTBY010000126.1:0-10284 GCF_964242245.1 uncultured Methylobacterium sp.
CTCTCCCCGCGTGCGGGGAGAGGGGACCCGCGCCTCATCCGATCGCGTCGAGAGACGGGTGAATACGGTGGCAGAGGGGGGAGGGAAGGCGCGCCACCGAACTGATCAACCGGCAATCGTATCAGTCGGTGCCGCCGCCGCGGGGGGCGATGGTGAGCTTCTGCACGCCCTTGGCGGCCAGCACCGGCTTTCGCGCGCTGATGATGCGCGAGTTCACGCCGGTCCAGCCGATCTCGCCCGAGAGGCGGCCGTACTCGATCTTCGGGCACCGGTTCATGATGACGGTGACGCCCCGGGCCTCGGCGCGTGCGGCGGCCGCGTCGTCGCGCACGCCGAGCTGCATCCAGATCGTCCTCGGCAGCGGGTCGAGGGCGAGCGCCGCGTCGACCAGCGGGCCGGCGGCGGCGGAATTGCGGAAGATCTCGACCATGTCGACGGGCTCGGCCAACGCGCCCAGCGAGGCCGCCACGGTCCGCCCGAGCAGCGTCTGCCCGGCAAGACCCGGATTGACCGGGGTGACCGCGTAGCCGCGATCGAGCAGGTACTTCAGCACGATCCAGCTCGGCCGCGCCGGGTTGGCGGAGGCGCCGACCAGCGCGATCGTGCGCGTCGCCCGCAGGATCGCGCGGATGTGGGCGTCCGGGTAGCGGCCGTGGCGGGTGGCGAGGCCGTCGGGGGCTTGGTCGAGGCTGGGGATCATGGCGTGCCGGTTGTCGATGATCGCCCGGCGAACGGCAAGGTCCGGGCCTCGCGGCAGGGTCAGGGATGCCGATGGATCGGGTCGATCCAGGGGACGGTCTCGGGCCGCTCGACCGGCTCGACGTTGGGGATGGCGACCACCACCGCCTCGTTGTCGGAGCGCACCAGCACGCAGTGCAGCGGCTGATCGGGCAGCGCGTTGATCTCCTGGTGCGGCACGAAGGGCGGCACGAAGATGAAGTCGCCGGGGCCGGCCTCGGCCACGTATTCGAGCCGCTCGCCCCAGCGCATCCGGGCGCGGCCGGACAGCACGAAGATCACGCTCTCCAGGGCGCCGTGGTGGTGCACCCCGGTCTTGGCGTCGGGCTCGATCGCGACCGTGCCGGCCCAGATCTTCTGCGCGCCGACGCGGGCGTGGTTGATCGCCGCTTGCCGGAACATGCCGGGCGTCTGCGCCGTGTTCGGGTCGAGCCGGTCGCCGGGAATCACGCGCACGCCGTCGTGCTTCCAACGCTCCGCGCCTGACGCGGGCGGCCCTTCGGGCTGGTGCGGATGCGCGTGGCCCGCCGAGGCTTCCTGGTCGTCATGCATGTCGTCCCTCCCTTCGGCGCGTCGAAGCGTCGATCCGAGATGTGACGCCTGCCGACGGGCGCAAGGCTCGCGACGGCCTCGGGTGCTGCGCGGCGTCGCGGCTGCTTGATTGCACCGCACCGCGCGCGACTTCGCAAGCATGGACCAGCCTGCTCCGACCGGCGCCCCGCCGCCCACCGTGTTCTGCCTGCACTTCCTCGGCGGGAGCGCGCGGGAATGGGAGCCCGTGGCGCGGCGCCTCGGCGGCAGGCTGGTCGTCGTCCCGATCGACCTGCCCGGCTTCGGCGCGGCCGCGGACGTGCCGGGTTTTTCGGTCGCCGCGATGGCCGACCACGTCGCCGCGCGGATCCGTGACGCCGCGCCGACGCGCTGGCTGATCGCCGGCCACAGCATGGGCGCCAAGGTCGCCCTCGCCCTGGCCCGCCGCTCCGAGGACGGCGAGGCGGGGCTCGAAGGTCTCGCCGGCCTCGTGCTCCTCGCCGGCTCCCCGCCGAGCCCCGAGCCGATGGACGAGGAACGGCGCCGGGCGATGATCGCCTGGATCGGCGCCGAGCCCGAGGTCCGCCGCCGCGAAGCCGCGCGCTACGTCGCGAACAACGTCGGCGCGCCGCTCGATCCCGAGCGTGAGGCGACGGCCGTCGCGGACGTGCTGCGCGCCGACCCCGCGGCCTGGATTGCGTGGCTCACCGACGGCAGCCGGGAGGACTGGTGCGGGCGCATCGGCGTTCTCCGCACGCCGGCCTTGATCCTGAGCGGATCGCAGGACGCCGACCTCGGGCCGGAGGCGCAAGGAGCGCTGATGGCACCGCACTGCGCCGACGTCCGCGCGGTGACGCTGGACGGCGCCGGCCACCTGCTGCCGCTGGAGCGGCCCGAGGCCGTCGCCGACCTGATCGGTGAACACGCCTTCGCGCCGCCGTCACCACCGGGTAAGGCGCCCGTGATCGACGCCGCCTATCGTGGGCTGATCGAATCCGACCGCGTCAACAGCCGCCTGCGCGGCGCCCTGCACGACCGGGCGAAGCCGGACGATCCGGGCTACCGGCCGCGGGCGCTCGACGCCGTGGAACTCGCGATCCTGCGCGCCGTGATCGACCGGGTGCTGCCGCAGCCGGGCGACGCCCGGATCGACATCGCCGCGCGGATCGACGCCCGGCTCGCGAGCGGCGCCGGCGACGGCTGGCGCTTCGCCGCCCTGCCGCCGGACGCGCAGGCTTATCGCGCCGCTCTGCGCAGCCTCGACGCGGTTGCGTCTGCCGCGCTCGGGCACCCGTTCCTCGCCCTCGACGGGGCGCGGCAGGACGGCGTGCTGACGGCGGTCGAGGCCGGCACGCTGCCGGGTGAGGGGTCGCGTCCGCTCGATGCCGAACAGATGACGTTCTGGTTCGAGGATCTGCGCGGCGACGTGGTGCGAACCTACCTCGCTCACCCGGCCGCACTCGCCCGGCTGGGCTTCTCCGGCATCGGTGCTGGCGGCGACGGTGTCCCGACCGTGGGCTTCGGCCACGTCGGACTCGGCCAAGTCGGACTCGGCGAGCGCGAGGCCTGGGAGCCCGTTGCGGCCGGCGCTTCGCAGGGCGAGGACGCGCGATGAACCTCGACGCGATGCGGCGCTACGAGACCGAGGCGGTGGTCGATGCCGTGGTCATCGGCACCGGGGCCGGCGGGGCGCCGCTGCTGGCGCGCCTCGCCGCCGCCGGCCTGCGCGTGGTCGCGCTGGAATCCGGCCCGAACTTCGACCCGGAACGCTTCGCCTTCGACGAGACGCTGGCCGACGAGATCTACTGGACGGAGGAGCGCCTGAGCGGCGGCGCGACCCCGGAGGCGTTCGGGGCCAACAACAGCGGCACCGGCGTCGGCGGCTCGACGCTGCACTGGGGGGCGTTCTGCCCGCGGGCCGACCGGCGCGACCTGCGCATCCGCACGGAATCCGGTGAGGGCGTCGACTGGCCCCTCGACTACGACGATCTGCTGCCGTTCTACGAGCGCGTCGAGGCCTTTCTCGGCGTGTCCGGCCCGCAGAGCTACCCGTGGGACCCGGGCCGGCGCTATCCCCTGGCGCCGGTGCCGCGCAACGCCTCGGCGCAGATCATGAGCCGAGCCTGCGCGGCCCTGGGCGTGCGCACCGCCGACGCGCCCGCCGCCGTGGTCTCGCGCGACTTCCCGCAGGAGGGCGGGCGCTTACGCCACGCCTGCATCAATTGCGGCTACTGCCACCAGGGCTGCCGCAACGGCGCCAAGACCAGCATGGACGTGACCTACCTGCCGCTCGCCGTCGCGCACGGGGCCGAGATCCGGCCCGAGGCCCGCGTCCACGGGCTGGAGCGCGACCGGGCGGGCCGGATCACGGCGGTGGTCTACCGCCAGGGCGGGGCCGACCACCGCCAGCGTTGCGCGCGGGTGTTCCTGTGCGCGGGCGCGGTGGAGACGCCGCGGCTGCTGCTGCACCTCGGCCTCGCCAACGGCAGCGGTCAGGTCGGGCGCAACTACATGGGCCACGTCGCGACCCAGGTCTGGGGCACGTTCGACGCCGAGACGCGGCCGAACAAGGGCTACCCCTCCTCGCTGATCACCGAGGACATGATCCGGCCGAAGGACGCCGACTTCGCCGGCGGCTACCTCGTGCAGAGCCTGGGCATCGCGCCGCTGACCTTCGCCAACTCCGTGGCGCGCGGGCGCAAGCTCTGGGGGCAGCCGCTCACGGACTACCTGCACGGCTACAACCACGTCGCCGGCATCGGCATCAACGGCGAGACGCTGCCCCGCGAAGGCAACGTCCTGACCCTTTCCGACGAGACCGACGCGCTGGGGATGGGCAAGGCCCACGTCAGCTTCGGCTACGGCCGCAACGAGGACCGGCTGAACGCGCACGCGACCAAGCTGATGACGGCGCTGTGGCAGGAAGCGGGGGCCCGGGACATCTGGACCCTGGAGCGGGTCGCCCACACCATCGGCACCTGCCGGATGGGCCGGGACGGCGACAGCGCCGTGGTCGACCCCCACGGCCGGTCCTTCGAGGTGCAGAACCTGTGGATCTGCGACGGCTCGACGTTCCCGAGCTCGCTCGCGGCCAATCCCGCCCTCACCATCATGGCCCTGAGCCTGCGGAGCGCGGAGGCGGTGCTGCGCGGCGACTGAGCGGCCGCCCCGCACCGCGATCGACGCAGCCGCCCGCGGGTCGCGCCCGCTGATCAGGCGGCGGACGCCAGCAGTGCCGGGCTCGGCGCATCCATCGCCCGCATGTAGACGTCGAGAAGGGTCTCGTGCTCGTCGCGCGCATCCTGGTCCTGCTTGCGCAGGCGGATGATCTCCTTGAGGATCTTGACGTCCAGGCCCTCGCCCTTGGCCTCGGCGAAGATCTCCTTCTTGCCCTCCATCAGCGCCTTGATCTCCGCGTCGACCTGCTCGATGCGCTCGATGATGGACCGGATGCGATCGCCTGCGATCCCAATCGTGTCGGACATGCCTATCCCCTTCGCGAAAAGCCGCAACGGCGTCCTCACGCATCGGGGTGACGGAACGGTTAATCCGGGGATCGCTGTCTCGTCGGACGCGGATCGCTGCACGGTCGGATTCGGTGGACCGACCGGCCGGACTCTGCTATGATTTGTCCACGGTTGATGACCGGTTCGTAATAACGTTTCAGGACCCGGAGGGCAGTACTCCGGCGCCTCCACCACGAACGCATCGTGGATGCGTTTCTGATGGGGGCGAAACAGGTTCGACTGGGCGGTAAAGGGATCGCGAGTTCACGCTCACCTCGGTGGGCTATGATGCGGCTGTCGGTAAGGATTCGACCGGTTCGGCGTGGGCAACCCCCATTCCGGATATTTGGCCAAACTCTAAATGCCAACGATAACGTTGTCATGGATGCCCGCCTCGCGGCGTAAGCATCTTGCGGTAGGGTAACCGTAGAAACAGAACCCGGGGCTTCGGCCCCGGGACCCATCCTTCCCGATCAAACCCGTGTGGCAACGCGACGGTGGCACTGCGTCCATCCTCGCAGCTTGCGAGGCCGGGACTGTCGGCGTCTGCTGGTCCTCTCGCGGAACGCGCCGACGGGTGCGAACGCACTCCGCCCTCGGAGAGGACGGAGTGCGATGGGAAGGTCGGTCAGCTCTTCTTGTTGGCGTTGTGATGTCCGACGGCGCAGCCGGCCGCGGCGCCGACCTTGCCGTGCCCGGCCATGTGCCCGGCGACGCCGCCGACGACGGCGCCCTTGATGCAGCCCTTGGCCTCCGCCGACACCGCGTGGCCGAGCAGGCCGACCGCGAGGAGGCCGGCGCTGAGAATGGGGAGCTTCATGGGGTTGGTTCTCCGACTGTGCAGGGTCTGGTCCCATGAAACGGCTGCGCCCGTGCCCGCGTTCCCGCGCCCTCGACGGCGCGACCCGGGTCTGTCGGGCGGCTCCGCTGCAACCGCGGCATGCCCTCCGTGCCGCCGCGCGAATTGACACCGCGCGAAAACCCGCGACATCACGGGGCTTGATCGCACTGACACAGGAAGGCGCACGTGGCTCGTCCCGAACTCGGCACCAAGCGGATCTGTCCCACGACCGGCAGGAAGTTCTACGATCTCGGTCGTGATCCGGTGGTGTCCCCCTATTCCGGCGAGGTCGTTCCGACCGCCGCCCTCACACCCTTCACCAGCCGCTCCGCACCCGTCGCGGCGCGAAAGGAGCCCGTCGTCGCCGATGAGGACGAGGCCGATGCCGCCGGTCCGGAACTCGTCTCCCTCGACGAGGTCGAGGCCGAGGAGACCGAGAAGGACACCGACACCGAGACCGACGATGTGATCGAGGCCGAAGCCGACGGCGAGGCGGCCGACGACGACACCCTGGTGGTCGACGAGGAGGACGACGACACGACCGATCTCGTCGATGTCGAGGAAGATGAGGACGATTGACCGCGGCGGCGTCCTCCGGTTCGCAGTCAGGCCGTTCCGATCCAGGCGTAGGCGGCCTCGCCTGCGGAACTGGACGGTTCGGCCCGAGCGGGTCCTGGTCACGGGGACGGCATCTTGACGAAGGGAGGCGCCGCGGCCGCCGCCGCGGGGCTTCCACCTGCCCTCGCCAACGGGCTCGTCGGGCGTCGTCGGCCGAACCGCCTCAGAAACGAAAAAGGGCCCCCGCGCGGAGCCCTTGCCTCGTCTTCGACCATTCCGGACCGGGCGGAATGGTGGGCGCGACAGGGATCGAACCTGTGACCCCTACCATGTCAAGGTAGTGCTCTCCCGCTGAGCTACGCGCCCTTGCCGAAGCCGTTCCGCTTCGGTGTGCCGGGCCTATAGCCTTCGGCGAAGGGGCGTGCAAGCCGAAGATCGGCGCCCGGGTCACGCGAGGACGCGGCGTCCGGCAGCGCCTGCTCGGGCCGGGCGACGCTGCACCGGCCCGGAAAATGCGCTATGGCCCGCCCCGGCCCGCGCGGGCCGACGATGGGTGTCCGGAGACCGGACGCGGCAGCGATGGGACATGCGGTTCTTCATTGATTTCGATACCGGCGACCGGATCTACGGGTGGATCGTCCCGGACAACCCGTCGGCGATCAGCCGGGTCGTCGTCGCGGCCGAGGGTCTGCGCTTGGCCGAGATCCCGGCCACCATCGTCGACGGGGCGTTTCGCCAGAACGGCTGGCACGCCACCGGCCAATGCGTGTTCGAGCTGACTGAGGCCGTGGTGCCGGGGCTTGCTGACATGCCCCGCCTCGAATTGTACGACGCGGACACCAACCTGCTGGTGCATCGGCGCGTACCCCGCGACGGCCTCGTCCAGCAGAGGGTGCTGCTCCTCAACACCGGCATCCATCCCGAGGTCGAGGTCCAGAACGCGTTGTTCCCGCATTTTCAGCAATCCTACTTCAACCTGCAGCGCCTCTCCGACGAGATGCTGAGCTGCATCTTCGCGAACCCCGAACCGGCCTCGCAATTCCTGTCCGGCGCGATCGTCGTGCCGCGCTACGAGCAGCACTTTCCCCCCGAGCGGATGCTCTCGGCGATCCTGCTGCAGGACCCTCACGTCGAGATGGCGACGCGGATGCTCTGGCTGAAGGCGCGCGCGGCGGTGGCGGCCGAGGACGGTGCAAGCTGGCGTACCGGACGATACGGCGAGGCGGCGCTGTTTGCCGCAGCCTACGACTTCACCGACGCGAGGAGCCTCAAGCGGTTCTTCCGGATGCTGCCGCAACCGGCCTACCACCTTCTCTACAACCCGCTGTCGCGCCAACTCGGCACCCGCCTGCCCGACGACCGGCTGCACCCGGGCAACTCGATCGTGGCGATCGAGATCCTCGCCCGCCTCGGCATCGTCGGGCACCGCACGTACTTCAAGGCTTTCGTCTCGACGCTGTTCGACAGGATCGGCCTCGACGCCGCGGTGCCCCTGCCGGTTCCGACGCCGATCGCGCCCGAGGCGATGGCGCTCGCCGAACGCCTGCGCGGGGTGAAGGCGGTCGCCGACATGCTCGTCTTCGACATCGCCATGTCGGATGCCGTGCTCACCTCGCTGGCCAAGAGCTGGCCGCGCCAAGAGCTGGACGCGTTGACGTGACGGACATCGATGCCACCCTCGCGGGGGCCGGCCGGCCGCTCCGGCGCCTGTCGGTCGTCGACGACGCGGGCGGATTGCGGCTCGACCTGGATGGCCTCGACCTCGGGGGCGCCTGGGTCACGATCACGCTGACCGACGACCCCGGGGCGGCGCGCGACGCGCGCCTGCTGATGAGCGTGCTCATGGCCGACGAGGGCCGGGCCGGGCCTCCGCTCGCCGACGAGGCGCTCGGCTGCGGCGTGTTCGCCTGGACCGGGCAGTTGCCGCCGGCGACCCGTGCCCTGCGGATCGCACCGCTCGCCGGTGGGCGCCCGCCCGCCCTGAGCCGCATCGCGATCCGGTGCCGCGGCCGGCCGGCGCTGGTCGCCCGGGCGTTCGCCCGCGCCCCCGGCCTCACCGTGCGGGCCGTGTACTGGCGCAGCGTCGGCAAGCGGGTGCGCGGGCGCAGCTTTCTCGACCGGGCGCTGCGCCACCGCGCCGAGGGCGGCTACCCGTCGTGGATTCGGCGCTGCGCCACCGTGAGCGAGGCCGACCGGCGCCGCATCCGGGCCGAAATTCAAGCCTGGGACGCGCCGCCCCTGATCTCGGTCGTGATGCCGGTGCACGATCCGGCTCCGCGGGTGCTGCGCGCCGCCCTGCGCTCGGTGCTGTCCCAGCTCTACCCGCACTGGGAGCTGTGCATCGTCGACGATGCCTCGAACGACCCGGCGATCCCCCCCCTGCTCGCGCGGTTCGCGGCCTCCGACCCGCGCATCAAGGTGCTGCGCCGGCCCGAGAACGGGCACATCGCCCGGGCGACCAACGACGCGGTGGCGATGGCCGCGGGGCTCTTCACCGCCTTCCTCGACCACGACGACGCGCTGCCCGAGCAGGCGCTCTACGAGGTCGCCCGGGTGATCCGGGCCGATCCCAACCTCGTGCTGATCTACAGCGACGAGGACAAGATCGATGCGGGCGGGCGCCGCTTCGAGCCGCACTTCAAGCCGGAGTTCGACCGCGAACTGCTCTACGGACAGAACTACATCAACCACCTCGCGGTGATCCGCACGCACGCGCTCCGGGCGGTCGGCGGCCTGCGCCCGGGCTTCGAGGGCAGCCAGGACCACGATCTGCTGCTGCGCCTCACGGACCGGCTCGACCCGGCCCGCATCCGCCACATCCCGGCGGTGCTCTACCACTGGCGCGCGGCCATCGGCTCGGGCACGTTCTCGGACCGGTGGCTCGCCCGGGCGGAGGCCGCGCGCCTGAGGGCGCTCAGCGAGATCGTCGCCCCCTGGGGCGGCCGGGCCGAGCGCGGTCCCCTCGGCTTCAACCGCTTGGTCCGGCCGCTGCCGACGCCCGCGCCGCGCGTCTCGGTGATCGTCCCGACGCGGGACCGCGCCGAACTCCTGCGCGTCACCCTCGACGGCCTGTTCACGCGGACGGACTATCCCGACATCGAGGTGTTGGTCGTCGACAACGACAGCCGGGAGCCGCAGACGGCGGCCCTGCTTGCCGCCTACCGCGGCGAGCCGCGCCTGCGCGTCCTGCCGGTGCCCGGCGCCTTCAACTTCTCCGACCTGTCGAACCGGGGCGCGTCCGCGGCGACCGGCACCGTGCTGCTGTTCCTCAACAACGACGTCGACGTGATCGAGCCGGGCTGGCTGCGCGAACTCGCCGCGACCGCCCTCGATCCGGCGATCGGAGCGGTCGGTGCCAAGCTGCTCTACCCGGACGGAACGGTGCAGCACGGCGGCGTCGTCCTCGGCATCGGCGGGGTGGCGAGCCACTCCCACCACGGCGTCTCGGACGACGATCCCGGCTACTTCGGGCGGATGGTCCAGGCGCACGAGGTCTCGGCCGTGACCGGCGCCTGCCTCGCCATGCGGGCGGAGGTCTTCCGCGAGGTCGGCGGTTTCGATGCCGAGCACCTGCGGGTCGCCTTCAACGACGTCGATCTCTGCCTGCGGGTGCGGGCGGCCGGCTACCGGATCGTGTGGACGCCGTTCGCCAAGCTCGTCCACCACGAGTCGAAGAGTCGCGGCGCCGAGGACACGCCGGAGAAGCGCGCCCGCTTCGAGGGGGAGACGCGGGTGATGCGGGAACGCTGGGGCGCGGAGCTCCGCGCCGATCCGTACTACAACGTCAACCTGTCCCGGAATTCCGGCCATTACCGCCTGTGACGACGCCGGATGGATGTCGGGGCCCGCAGCCTGCGATGGGATGCGGAGCGCCGTACACAAAAAAACGACGCAGTTCCGAGGTCTTCCGGGCGGAATGGGCCCTGTTCCGCCCACCGATGATCCGGGCTAATGTTGCATCGCAACTGGCGGCCGCGCCCGGCTTGATGACGGAGGTTGCATGCGCATTGCGATGGTCGGTTCCGGGTACGTGGGTCTGGTGTCGGGAGCGTGCCTGGCTGATTTCGGTCACGTGGTGGTGTGCGTCGATCGCGACCCGGCCAAGATCGC
>NZ_CAXTBY010000127.1:0-9918 GCF_964242245.1 uncultured Methylobacterium sp.
CGAGCAAGGAGGCGATGCAGATCCTCGCGGACCAGCTCGTGGACAACGTCGAGGCCTTCGTGGCCGGCAAGCCGCAGAACGTCGTCTAAGGTTTTCCGGATCTCGCGATCGGCGGCCTCATCGTAAGAAGTTCGGTCGGCGCGACAGACCCCCTCTCCCATGGGGAGAGGGTTGGGGTGAGGGGCGTGACCTCTCCGGAGAAGTTACGCCCCTCATCCTGTCCTTCTCCCCCTGGGAGAAGGGACCCGCGCCCGAGTCGGCCCCGGTACCGGAACGACGAGAACCCGCATAACGAACGCCAGCCGCGCGATGCTGCGGTCTAAAGGATACGAGAGATGAAGAAGCTGCTGTTCCAGTTCGACACCGATGCGGTGCCGAGCGTGTTCGACGCGGTCGTCGGCTACGACGGGGGGGCCGACCACATCACCGGCTACGGCGGCGTCACGCCGGAGAACGTCGGCGCGCTCGTGGACGGGACGATCTACACCCGCGGCGGTTCGGAGAAGAAGTCGACGGCGATCTTCGTCGGCGGCGGCAACATGGCGGCCGGCGAGGCGGTTCTTAAGGCGGTGAAGAAGCGCTTCTTCGGCCCGTTCCGCGTCTCCTGCATGCTCGATTCGAACGGCTCGAACACCACCGCCGCCGCGGGCGTCGCGCTCGTCGCCAAGGCCGCGGGCTCGCTGGCAGGCAAGACGGCCGTGATCCTGGCCGGCACCGGCCCGGTCGGCATGCGCTCGGCCGCGTTGCTGGCGCGCGAGGGCGCCGCGGTGACGATCGCCGGCCGCGCCTTGGACAAGGCGCAGGCCGCGGCCGACGCGATCAACGCGCGGTTCAAGGTCGACGTCTCCGCCGCCGCGACCCCCGACGAGGCCTCCCGCGTGGCGCTGGTGAAGGGCACGAACCTCGTGTTCACGGCGGGCGCCATCGGCGTCGAGCTGCTGCCCGAGGCCGCCTGGGCCGACGAGGCGTCGATCCAGTTCGTGGCCGACTACAACGCCCAGCCGCCGACCGGCATCGGCGGCATCGAGGCGATGGACAAGGGTAAGGATCGGCACGGCAAGCAGGCCTTCGGCGCGCTCGGCATCGGCGGGCTCAAGCTGAAGCTCCACCGCGCCTGCGTCGGCCAGCTCTTCGACAGCACCGAGCAGGTGCTCGACGCCGAGGAGATCTACGCGCTCGCCAAGAAGATGGCCTGAGGAGGCGATTGCCATGGCCGAGCACGAGACCATCGAAACCTTCCTGGACGGGCTGGCAAGCGCCGCCCCCACCCCCGGCGGCGGCGGGGCCGCGGCCATCTCGGGCGCCATGGGCGCGGCGCTCGTGTCGATGGTGTGCAACCTCACCATCGGCAAGAAGAAGTACGTCGCGGTCGAGGCCGAGCTGCGGGAGGTGCTCGCGCGGTCCGAGGCGCTTCGCGCCGAGCTCACGGCGATGATCGCCGAGGATGTCGCGGCCTTCGATGCGGTGATGGGCGCCTACGGGCTGCCGAAGGCGACGGACGACGAGCGGGCCGCGCGGGCGGAGCAGATCCAGGCGGCCCTGCGGGTCGCCACCGACGTGCCGCTCGCCTGCTGCCGGGCCTGCCGCGCGGTGATCGACCTCGCGGAGGTCACCGCCGAGAAGGGCAACCTCAACGTGATCTCGGACGCGGGCGTCGCGGTTCTCTCGGCCCATGCCGGCCTGCGCAGCGCCGCGCTCAACGTCTACGTCAACGCCAAGGGCCTCGACGACCGCGCCTTCGCCGAGGCGCGCCTGAAGGAGCTCGAAGGCCTGCTGGGCGATGCCGGACCGCTCAACGAGAAGACCTACGACGTGGTCAAGGCCAAGGTAAGCTGACCTCGGCGCCGAGGATCGCGCCGGATCGTCGGCAACGACCATCGGTGAACATGGAACAGGCGGTCTCCTGGTGCAGTCGCAACCAAGATATGGTGCACTGCAAGGTGAAGAAGGCCGTTTCCCGGTCGATCAAAGCAGACTGAACGCGAGCGCAAAAATATTTGACGAGACGCGGGCCTCCAACAAAGTAAACTCAGGGCGTAAACCCTCGTCGAAGAACGAAGGAGGAGGCGCTCGATGGACGTGCACGAGTATCAGGCCAAGGAACTGCTCGCGAGCTTCGGCGTGGCGGTGCCGAAGGGCGCCGTCGCCTTCAGCGCCGACCAGGCCGTCTACGCGGCGACCGAGCTCGGCGGCTCGTTCTGGGCGGTGAAGGCGCAGATCCACGCCGGCGCCCGCGGCAAGGCCGGCGGGATCAAGCTGTGCCGCACCTACAACGACGTGCGCGATGCCGCCAAGGACCTGCTGGGCAAGCGCCTCGTGACGCTCCAGACCGGGCCGGAGGGCAAGCCGGTGCATCGGGTCTACATCGAGACGGCCGACCCGTTCGAGCGCGAGCTCTACCTCGGCTACGTGCTAGACCGGAAGGCCGAGCGCGTCCGCGTCATCGCCTCCCAGCGCGGCGGCATGGACATCGAGGAAATCGCGGCGAACGAACCCGAGGCCCTGATCCAGGTGGTGGTCGAGCCGGCGGTCGGCCTGCAGCAGTTCCAGGCCCGCGAGATCGCGTTCCAACTGGGGCTCAACATCAAGCAGGTCTCGGCCGCGGTGAAGACGATCATGAACGCCTACCGGGCGTTTCGCGATTGCGACGGCACCATGCTGGAGATCAACCCGCTGGTCGTCACCAAGGACGACCGCGTGCTGGCGCTCGACGCCAAGATGTCGTTTGACGACAACGCGATGTTCCGCCGGCGCAACATCGCCGACATGCACGACCCGTCGCAGGGCGACCCGCGCGAGGCTCAGGCCGCCGAGCACAACCTCAGCTACATCGGGCTGGAGGGCGAGATCGGCTGCATCGTCAACGGCGCGGGGCTCGCCATGGCGACCATGGACATGATCAAGCACGCGGGCGGCGAGCCGGCGAATTTTTTGGACGTGGGTGGTGGTGCGAGCCCCGATCGGGTCGCCACCGCATTCCGCCTCGTGTTGTCCGATCGCAACGTCAAGGCGATCCTCGTCAACATCTTCGCCGGCATCAACCGCTGCGACTGGGTTGCCGAGGGCGTCGTGCAGGCGGCGCGGGAGGTGCGGATCGACGTGCCGCTGATCGTGCGGCTCGCCGGCACCAACGTCGAGGCCGGCCAAAAAATTCTCGCCGAGAGCGGCCTCGACCTGATCACCGCCGAGACGTTGTCCGAGGCCGCGCGCAAGGCCGTCGAAGCCTGCAACGCCGCCAAGCGCTGACACCCGGAAAGCGAAGGATCAGGCCATGAGCATCCTCATCGACGAGACCACCCCGATCCTCGTCCAGGGCATCACCGGCGACAAGGGCACGTTCCACGCGCGCGAGATGAAGGCGTACGGCGCCAACGTCGTCGGCGGCGTCACCCCGGGCAAGGGCGGCAAGACCCATCTCGGGATGCCGGTGTTCAACACCGTCAAGGAGGCAGTGGCAGTCACCGGCGCCACCACGTCGATCACCTTCGTCGCGCCGCCGTTCGCGGCGGACGCGATCATGGAGGCGGCGGACGCCGGCCTGACGCTGATCTGCTCGATCACCGACGGCATCCCCGCCCAGGACATGATGCGGGTCAAGCGCTACCTGATGCGCTACCCGCGCGAGCGCCGCTCGATGGTGGTCGGCCCGAACTGCGCCGGCATCATCTCGCCCGGCAAGTCGATGCTCGGCATCATGCCGCCCCATATCTACCTCAAGGGCAACATCGGCGTGATCTCGCGCTCGGGGACGCTGGGCTACGAGGCCGCTGCGCAGATGAAGGCGGTCGGCCTCGGCATCTCGACCTCGGTCGGCATCGGCGGCGATCCGATCAACGGCTCCTCCTTCCTCGACCACCTCGCCCTGTTCGAGCAGGACCCGGAGACCGCGGCCGTGCTGATGATCGGCGAGATCGGCGGCCCGCAGGAGGCCGAGGCCTCGGCCTGGATCAAGGAGAACATGAAGAAGCCCGTGATCGGGTTCGTGGCCGGCCTTACCGCCCCGAAGGGCCGCCGCATGGGGCACGCCGGTGCGATCATCTCGGCGACCGGCGACAGCGCCGCCGAGAAGGCCGAGATCATGCGCTCCTACGGGCTCACCGTGGCGCCCGATCCGGGCTCGTTCGGCGAGACGGTGGCCGACGTGATGCGCCGCCGGGCGGCGTGAGCCGTCACCCCTCCCCCCTCTGCGGGGGGAGGGTGCCCTGCGGATGCAGGGCGGGAGAGGGGACGACCTTTCGGATGCGGCGCTCCCCTCACCCGACGTAGCTCGCGGGCCACCCTCTCCCGCCGAGGGGAAAGGGAAGCGCGCGAGCCAATCCCCCGAAGCCCAATCGAAGCCGGCTCATCCGATGCCCACCACCCTGCACGTCTCCCCCGGCCCGGCAGACGACAGCGCCTTCGCCCCGCCGGTCATCACCGGCACCTCGTCGAAGGAGGCGGTCGACATCCTGTTCCGCGCCCTCCTCGACGTGGCGCGCCGCCACGAGCCCGAGCTGGAGCCGGTCCTGCACGGCACCGCCGACATCTCGGCCTTCTCGCCGGAGATGCTGGCCCGCGCGCTTCAGGTGCAGGGCATCTGGTTCCAACTGCTGTCGATCGCCGAGCAGAACGCCGCCATGCGGCGGCGGCGGCACGTCGAGCGCACCGATGGCCGCGCTGCCCTCGGAGGCACCTTCGCCAAGGTGCTCGCCGAGGCGGCAGCCGGCGGCATCCGGGCGCCGCAGATCCATGCGCTGCTGAAGGACCTGCGCATCCGCCCGACGCTCACCGCGCATCCCACCGAGGGCAAGCGCGTGACGGTGCTGGAGAAGTTCCGGCGGATCTACCTCGTGCTGCGCGAGCTCGAACTGCCGCGCTGGACGACACGCGAGCGCAACGGCCTGATGAACGAGTTGCGCGACCAGATCGAGCTGGTCTGGATGACCGGCGAGTTGCACCTGGAGAAGGCGACCGTCGAGCGCGAGGTCGCCTGGGGCCTGCACTTCTTCGACGAGACCCTGTTCGAGATGCTGCCCGAGGTGCTCTACACGCTGGAGGAGGCGCTGGCCGAGCACTACCCGGACGAGCGCTTCGAGGTGCCGCCGTTCTTCCAGTTCGGCTCGTGGATCGGCGGCGACCGCGACGGCAACCCGTTCGTCACGGCCCGCGTCACCCGCGAGACCCTGTCGCGCAACGCGCTGGCGTCGCTGCGCCGCTACCGCGACGGCGTGGTCCATCTCGGCCGGGTGCTGTCGCTGACCGAGCGCGCGCTGCCGGTGCCCGGAACGTTCCGGGCGGCCCTCGACCGGGCGCTGGCCGAGAGCGGCGCGGCGGAGACGATCGCGGGCCGCAATCCCGGCGAGGCTTATCGCCAGTTCCTCGCCTGCATCCTGCGCAGGCTGGAGGCGACCATCCGGCGCAACGAGGGCGGCCCGTCCGGCCCCGACTACGCGAGCGCCGACGGGCTGATCGACGACCTGAGGACGCTGGAGCGCGGCTTGGCCGACGCCAAGTGCGGCTCGCTGGCCACCGACCTCGTGCGGCCGGTCCGGCGCATGGTCGAGATCTTCCGGTTCTCTACGGTCCGCCTCGACCTGCGCGAGAACACCACGCGCACGACGGGCACGCTGCACGCCCTCTGGGCGCGGCGGAACGGCGAGCGGCCGCCCCCGGCCCTCGATGCGCCGGCGTGGCGGGCCTGGCTATCCGCCGAACTCGCCAGCCCGCGCGGCCCGCAGACGGGTTTCGACGGGTTGCCCGACGAGGCACGCGAGACGCTGGCCACCTTCGCGCTGGTGGCCGAGATGCGCGAGACCCTCGACCGCGAGGCCTTCGGCGCGTTCATCCTGTCGATGACGCGCTCGGTGCCCGACATCCTCGGCGCCTACCTGCTGGCCAAGGAGGCCGGGCTGTTCCTCGACGCCGCCGGCACCGAGATCTGCCCGCTGCCGATCGTGCCGCTGTTCGAGACCATCGACGATCTGCGCGCGGCGCCCGCGATCATGCGGGAGCTGCTCGCCGTTCCCGTGGTGCGCCGCTCGACCCGGTGGCAGGGCGGCGTGCAGGAGGTGATGATCGGCTACTCGGATTCGAACAAGGACGGCGGCTTCGTCGCCGCGAACTGGGAGCTGTACAAGGCGCAGGCGAAGCTCACCGCGCTCGGGCGCGAGGCCGGCGTGCCGATCGCGTTCTTCCACGGCCGCGGCGGCTCGGTCAGCCGCGGCGGGGTGCCGACCCAGCGCGGCATCGCGGCCCAGCCGCCGGGCTCGATCCAGGGCCGCTTCCGCACCACCGAGCAGGGCGAGGTGGTCTCGTTCAAGTATGCCAACCGCGGCACCGCCGCCTACCAGATGGAGATGCTCGCGGCCTCGGTGTTCGAGCACGCGCTCCAGTCCGAGCGGCAGAGCGCCGGCCAGTCGCGCGCCGAGTTCGACGACGCCCTGGAGGCCCTGTCCGGCGCGTCGCGGGCGGCTTACGCCAACCTGCTCCAGGCGGACGGCCTCGTCGATTACTTCCAGGCGGCGAGCCCGCTCGACGAGATCGCCCTGCTCAACATCGGCTCGCGGCCGGCCCGGCGCTTCGGCGCCCGCGCCTTGAGCGACCTGCGCGCGATCCCCTGGGTGTTCGCGTGGTCGCAGAACCGGCACGTGGTCACCGGGTGGTACGGCGTCGGCTCCGGCATCCGGAGCTTCCTGGACATCCGCGGCGCGGCCGGCGAGGCGCTGCTGAGACGATTGTTCACGGAGTGCCGGGTCTTCCGCCTGATCCTCGACGAGGTCGAGAAGACCCTGCTGATGGTCGATCTCGACATCGCCCGCGACTACGCCGGCCTCGTCGCCGACCGCGAGGTTCGCGAGCGGATCTTCGGGATGATCGAGGCGGAGTACGCGCTGACCCGCGCCATGGTGCTCCGCGTGAGCGGCGCGGACGCCGTCGCGGACCGCTTCCCCCTGTTCCGCGGCCGGCTGGAGGAGCGCCTGCCGACGATCAACCAGGTCGGCCGCGAGCAGGTCGAGCTGCTGCGCCGCTTCCGCGCCGAGGCCGACGCGCCGGGCCGCGAAGCGGTGAAGGCGGCGCTGCTGCTCTCGATCAACTGCATTGCCGTCGGCTTCGGCGCGACGGGCTGATGGAAACGTTCCCCCGGCCCTGTCGCCCGCCGCGACGGGGTCCATGTTGAGCACGACGGTTCGGGCGCCTCAGCTTCGCGCCCGCACGCAAGATGGCGGCGCTGCAAGCCGCCACGCCCCGAGAATACAGGAGAGAACCCCCATGAGCTTCACCCTCATCCAGCAGGCCACCCCGCGGCTGCAACGCTCCGAACTCGCGGTGCCGGGCTCCAACCCGACCTTCATGGAGAAGTCGGCGCAGTCGAAGGCCGACGTGATCTTCCTCGACCTCGAGGACGCGGTCGCCCCCGACGACAAGGAGCGCGCGCGCACCAACATCATCCAGGCGCTCAATGAGATCGACTGGGGCACCAAGACCATGATGATCCGCATCAACGGTCTCGACACCCACTACATGTACCGCGACGTGGTCGACATCGTCGAAGCCTGCCCGCGGCTCGACATGATCCTGATCCCGAAGGTCGGCGTTCCGGCCGACGTCTACGCCATCGACGTGCTGGTGACACAGATCGAGCAGGCCAAGAAGCGGGACAAGAAGCTCGGCATCGAGGTTCTGATCGAGACTGCGCTCGGCATGGCCAACGTCGAGGCGATCGCCCAGTCCTCGAAGCGTCTCGAAGCGATGTCCTTCGGGGTGGCCGACTACGCCGCCTCGTGCCGCGCCCGCTCCCAGGTGATCGGCGGCGTCAACCCGGATTACAGCGTGCTCACCGACAAGGACGAGGCGGGGGCGCGCGCCGTCCACTGGCAAGACCCGTGGCTCTACGCTCAGGCCCGGATGCTGGTGGCCTGCCGCGCCTACGGCCTGCGCCCCATCGACGGCCCGTTCGGCGACTTCTCCGATCCCGACGGCTACACCTCGGCCGCCCGCCGCTGCGCCGCGCTCGGCTTCGAGGGCAAGTGGGCGATCCATCCCTCGCAGATCGATCTCGCCAACGACGTGTTCACGCCGTCGGAGGCCGAGGTCACCAAGGCGCGCCGCATCCTCGTCGCCATGGAGGAAGCGGCCAAGGCCGGGCGCGGCGCCGTCTCGCTGGACGGCCGCCTCATCGACATCGCCTCGATCCGCATGGCCGAGGCGCTGATCGAGAAGGCCAACGCAATGTCGGCCCGCTGACGGTCTGCGGCTCCGCGCCGACGCGGCCGTCCGGGGAAATCCGGGACGGCCGTTCCTCTGCCATCGCTTACCAGACGAATGGTCGACTCGGCCGCCTCGGAGGGGCGGGTTGAAGAGACCGGCGAGTCCTGTGGAACACCATCTCCAAGGGCGATGTGAGCCGCAAACCGCTGATCGACGCATTCTCGGGCACTCTCCGCGTCGTTCCGCACGCGCAATGATCACGGCGATGTGATCACACGACTGATTTGAACGGTTCCATGCTTGCGAAGAGAGTGGGGCGGGCCGCACCTCCGGGGCGGCCGTCTCGCAACGCACGCGCGCCCGGCACCCGACCGCGGCGGCCATCCGTATCGAGGAGTGATCGATGAGGCCGATCCTGTCACCGTTCGCGATCCTGGCCCTGGCCGCGGCGATGCGCGCCGGTCCCGTCCTAGCCTGCGGCTTCGTGGAGGCGCCCGTGGATTGCGGCGAGGGCGGCGGAACCGGCTCGGCGCAGTGGATGCTCAAGCGCGTCGTCGCGGCGATCGACGCCGACAAGCCGAAGGCGCTCGCGACGTTCACGAAGGGGGAAGCCGGCTTCCGCACCGCGGACACCTACGTCTTCTGCGTCGGCCCGGACGGGATGATGACCGCGCATCCGAGCCCGATCCTCCAGGGCCACGACGTGCGCGACCTGCACGACAGCACCGGCAACCACTTCATCGCCCGGATGCTGGAGACGGCCAAGCCCGGCGAAGTCTCGGTGATCCGCTACCTGTTCCCGAAGCCCGGCGGAACGGTGGCGACGCAGAAGACGACGTACTACACCCGCGCCAGCGACCAGATGTGCGGCGTCGGCGTGTACGACGCCGACGCCGAGGCCGCCCCCGCGTCGGCCGCCGCCCGGATCGCCGCGCTGCGGCAACGGCTGGACGGCGCGATGCCCGCGAACCTCCGCTCGGACTGGACGGCGTTCCTGGAGGCCCTGAACGCCAACGCCGGCGCCCAGAACGAGGCGATGGCCAGGGCGCGCGCGAGCCTGCACGCGGCGGAGGATGCGCTCGCGCCCGAAGCGGCGGCGCAAGCCGCGAACGAGTGACCGTGCGGGATCGGCGCATCCCGGTGCGCCGCGAGAACCAGCGGTTAAGCCTGCCGCCGTATCACGGTGCATCCCCGATGCGCGTGCCGGAGAGGCGAGGTTGACCCGTGAGCAAGTCGCAACCGCCCTGCGGCGCCTCGCCGCTTCGCAGGTCGAGGACATCGAGCGCGCCGTCCGGGACGGCCACAAGACCATCGCCCTGAACGAGCTGGCGGATCTCAACCGCCAGCTCAAGGCCTTTGCGGCAGCCCTCAAGAAGTTGCCGGTGCGGGCCTGAGCGCCGCTACCGGTGCGGCCGTTCCCAGCCGCTGATCTCCGGTTGATGGGTTCGGGGGCGTCGCGTCATCCTCCCGGCGCTCCCTCTCCCCTCTGCGGGCTTGCGGCTTCACACATCTTGAGACCGGTGCCGCGCGGATCGGGCGAAGCGCCGGGCGGCCCCCTCTCCCCACACACCTCGGGCTTGCCCAAGATGTGCAATGTGGATGTCCAAGTCGGGCAGGCCCGACTTGGATGGGAGAGGGCTGGGGTGCGGGGCGTGACCTCTCCGGATCGTTCTCATCCCTCATCCTGTCCCTCTCCCGCTACGGGTGTGGGGACCTGCGCTCTTCCCGGAT
>NZ_CAXTBY010000128.1:0-9779 GCF_964242245.1 uncultured Methylobacterium sp.
CTTGCCGTTGGTGCCGGCCACGTGGATCACCGGCGGCAGGCGGCGCTCGGGGTGGTTCAGCCGGGCGAGCAGGCTCTCGATCCGCCCGAGCGACAGGTCGATCGTGCGCGGGTGGAGGGCGAGGAAGCGCGCCATCAGCGCGTCGGACGAGTCCATCTCTGTTGCGGATCTTCAGGCCGGCTCGGGGACGGGGATCGGCGCCGGCGCGGCGCGGACGGGCTCCGGCAGGTTCATCAGCAGGCTGCAAACTTGGCAGATCGTGTCCTTGAGGGCGTGGCGGTGGACGACCTGATCGAGCATGCCGTGCTCCAGGAGGTATTCCGACCGCTGGAACCCGTCCGGCAGCTTTTCGCGAATCGTCTGCTCGATCACCCGCGGTCCGGCAAAGCAGATCAGCGCGCCGGGCTCGGCCAGGTGAACGTCGCCGAGCATCGCGTAGGAGGCGGTGACGCCGCCCGTGGTCGGGTTGGTGAGCACCACGACGTAGGGGAGGCGGGCCGCCCGCAGGCGCCGGATCGCGACGGTGGTGCGCGGCATCTGCATCAGGGAGAGGATGCCCTCCTGCATCCGCGCGCCGCCCGACGCTGCAAACATCACGTAGGGCGTGCGCTTCTCCAGCGCCGTCTCGGCCCCGCGGATGAAGGCCTCGCCCGCCGCCATGCCGAGGGAGCCGCCCATGAAGGCGAAGTCCTGGGCCGCCAGCGTCATCGGCAGGCCGCCGACGCGGCCGAAGCCGACCTTGAACGCGTCCTGCATGCCCGTCTTGGCGCGCGCCTCCCTGAGGCGGTCGGCGTAGCGCTTCTCGTCGCGGAACTTCAGCGGGTCGGCGGCGACCTCCGGCAGCGGCACGTCGATCCAGGTGCCCTCGTCGAACATCATCTTCAGGCGCGCGCTCGCGCCCATCTTCAGGTGGTGCTCGGAGCCGGGAATGACCCAGAGGTTCCCCTCGACCTCCTTGTGGAACACCATCTGCCCGGTATCCGGGCACTTGACCCAGAGGTTCTCCGGCGTCTCCCGCTTGAACAGGGTCTTGATCCTGGGGCGCACGACCTCCGAGATCCAGTTCATCGGTTCGACTATCATGACGCGCCCGTCCGGTTCCTACAGGGCCTGATATCAGGTTCGGGCGGCGGCCGCGCCAGGGCCGTGCCGGAGGGAGGGCCGCGTCAGGCGGCGCGCACGCCCGCGGCGAGGTCCCGGACCAGGGCGGCCACGGCCTCGACGGTGTGACCCTGCGCCCGGCCGTCGCCGTCCAGCGAGCGGTGCAGGGCGTCGACCAGCGCCGAGCCGACCACGACGCCGTCCGCGCCCCGCGCGATCGCGGCGGCGTGCGCGCCCGTCCTCACGCCGAAGCCGACGACCACCGGCAGGTCGGTGTGGCGCCTGATGCGGGCCACCGCCGCGCCGACCTGGCCGAAATCCGGCGTCGCGGTGCCGGTGATGCCGGTGATCGAGACGTAGTAGACGAAGCCGGCGGTGTTCGCGAGGACCGCCGGCAGGCGGCGCTCGTCGGTGGTCGGCGTGGCGAGCCGGATGAAGGCGAGGCCCTTCTCCAGCGCCGGCAGGCAGAGCTCGTCGTCCTCCTCCGGCGGCAGGTCGACCACGATCAGCCCGTCGATGCCGGCCGCCGCCGCGTCGTCGAGGAAGCGGGCGACGCCGTAGGTGTGGATCGGGTTGAAGTAGCCCATCAGGATCACCGGCGTGCCGGCATTCCCGTCGCGGAACCGGCGCACGAGGTCCAGCGTCCGGGCGACCCCCTGGCCGCCCTTGAGCGCGCGCAGGCCCGCCGCCTGGATCGCCGGGCCGTCGGCCATCGGGTCGGTGAACGGCAGGCCGAACTCGACGATGTCGGCGCCCGCGGCCGGCAGCGCCTCCAGCACCTTCAGGGAGGTCTCGGCGTCGGGATCGCCCGCCATCACGTAGGTGACGAGGGCGGCGCGGCCCTCCGTGCGGCAGCGGGCGAAGGTGGCGTCGATGCGGGCGGGCATGGTGCCTGTCTGGTTCGGAAGCAGGTCGGGGGTTGGCGCCGCGCCTACACCATCGGCGGCGGCCCGTGAAGCGCGGGCGACCGCTGGCCGGTTCCTGCGGCGCCTCGCGTGCGCGAGGCCTGAACCGCCCGGCTGCCTTGAAACGAGGCAATGCTAAATCGGCGCCAGCCGCTTACGAAACGAGCAGGCGGGAATACTTTGCACACTGTTGAAGCAATGAAGTAAAAGTCTTAGGTCTCGAAACACGATCAACGCCGGTCGAAAGACCACATCGGGAATGAGACATGACCACGGCATCCGAAATCAAGAACCGGTTCCATGCGCGGCTCGAAGCGTCCGAGGCCCGCGAGAACGATTTTCGCCGTAAGCTGCTCGCCGACGGCGCCCGTGCGCTTCAGCCGGTGCTCGCCGTTCTGACGCTGATGGCCGAGGTGCTCGACGAGCGCGACAACGTCCACGGCAGCATCACCGGTCTCGATTGCGAGATCGATCGGGAGGGCTTCGTCTGCCTGCGCGCGAGCCTGCGCGGCGCGACGGACTCCGAGCGTCGCATCGTGATCAAGTACGGCCCCGAGCTCGGCGGCCGCAACCTGATCTCCGTCTCCGGCCTCGGCCAGAACTATGCCGAGACGCTCGCCAAGGCCCACTGCGCCGCGTCGAGCCTCGGACGCTCGGTCGGCAGCGACCTTCAACTCGACGTCGCCCGCAGCCAGGACCTGGCGGACGTGGTGCGCGAGATGGTCGAGGCGTACTTCGCCGGCCAAGCGCAGCACCACGTCGGCGCCGCGGCGCGCCGCGACACCTTCGCCGCGATGCAGTAACCCCCCGGCCCGATGGTCGTCCCGGCGATGGCCTGACTCATCGCCGGGATCCGTCTGCGTCCTATCTGGAAGGTGATGCGACGCCCCCATGCTCGGTGCGCCGTCCCCGAATCTCCAGTCTGCGTTCCGTCCGCCGGTGCGCGCGGGACACCGACACCATGGCCTCAGCGACCTCCCCCGTCTGGTTCATCACCGGCTGCTCCACCGGATTCGGCCGCGACCTCGCCCGCGCGGTGCTCGCCCGCGGCTGGCGCGCGGTGGTGACCGCCCGCGACGCGGGCCGCGTGGCCGACCTCGTCGCGGAGGCCGGGGACCGTGCGCTGGCGCTGGCGCTCGACGTTACCGATGCGAGCCGGATCGAGGCCGCCGTCGCTGAGGCCCGCGCGCGGTTCGGGCGCGTCGACGTGCTGGTGAACAATGCCGGCTACGGCTACCAGGCCTCGGTCGAGGAGGGGGAGGAGGCCGAGATCCGGGCGCAGTTCGACGCCAACGTCTTCGGCCTGTTCGCTCTGACCCGCGCGGTCCTGCCGCTGATGCGGGCGCAAGGGGCCGGCCACGTCCTCAACGTCACGTCGGTGGCCGGCTTCATGGGCTTTCCCGGCTCGGGCTACTACGCGGCGAGCAAGCACGCGGTCGAGGGCTGGTCGGACGCGCTGGCGGCCGAGGCCGGGCCGCTCGGCATCCGGGTCACCTGCGTCGAGCCGGGGCCGTTCCGCACCGACTGGGCCGGGCGCTCCCTGAGGCAGACCGCGAACGCGATCCCCGCCTACGCCGAGACGGCCGGCGCTCGGCTCAAGGCGACCGCGGAGAAGAGCGGCACCCAGGCGGGCGACCCGGTGCGGGCCGCCGAGGCGATGATCCGCGTCACCGAGATGGACGATCCGCCGCGCCACCTCGTGCTCGGCGCCTGGGGCTACGAGGCGGTGACCGAGCGGCTGAAGGGCCGGCTTGCCGAGATCGAGGCGTGGCGGGAGACCAGCCTCGGCGCTGATTTCCCGCAGGGCTGATCCGTCCGAGGGGCGCGACGAAGCACGACCCCTACGTCCGGACGACAATCCGCCGACGCGCCGGGGGAGGGGAGGCGGATCGATCGGTGGGAATCGCCGCGCGCGTCGGCGCAGGTCCTGCAACCTCCGGTTAAGCGCCTTTCCAAACCCATCCTTCAACCTCCCCTGCGATCCTGCGCCCTGCCCGGATCGTCACGCCGGGGGAGATCCGCATGGACCCCAGGGACTTCGCCGTCGCGCTCGCGCTCCTCATCGCCGCGGCGAGCCTCGCGCTGGCCTGGGCGCGCCGGCCCAGACCGCGGCCTGCGGACGAGGCCGAGCACCTGCACGATCGGATCTGGCAGATCTCCGAGAGCGAGGACCGCTACCGGGCGCTGGTCGAGGCGACCACGGACGTGATCGTCCAGCGCGACGCGGCCGGGCGGATCACCTTCGCCAACGAGGGCTACGCCGCGCTCCTGGGGTACACGCCCCTCGCGCTGATCGGCGCGAGTCTGGACCTCGACGTGCTGGAGACGGCCGGCACCGAGACGGGCGCGGACGGCGTCCGCCGGGTCGAGGCGCGGGTGCGATCGGTCGACGGCGCGCCGCGCTGGTTCGCCTTCGTCGAGGTCCCGGTCGCCCGCGGGTCCGAGCCGATGCAGTGGCTCCGCGCCGGCCGCGACGTGACGAGCCGGATCGAGTCCGCCCGCGCGCTCGACGTGGCGCTGGCGCGGGCCGAGTCGGCGAGCGTGGCCAAGTCGCGGTTCCTCGCCACCGTCAGCCACGAATTCCGCACGCCGCTGAACGGCATCCTCGGCATGGCCGACCTCGTCCTCGACACCACCCTCGACGCCGAGCAGCGGACCTACGTCCAGGCGGTCCGCACCAGCGGGCAGGCCCTGCTGTCGCTCATCGACGGCATCCTGGACTTCTCGCGCATCGAGGCCGGGCGGATCGACCTTTCCGCCGAGCCGTTCGACCTGCCCGCCCTCGCCGAGGCCGTGGTCGAGCTGCTGGCGCCCCGCGCCCAGGACAAGGGCATCGAGGTCGCCCTCGACGTCGCCGAGGACGTCGCGCCCCTGGTGGTGGGCGATGCCGACCGGGTGCGGCAGATCCTGGTCAACCTCGTCGGCAACGCGATCAAGTTCACGCGCGACGGCGGCGTCGGCGTCGTCCTCGGGTGCGAGGCGGGCAGTATCGTCCTGTCCATCGCCGATACCGGCCCCGGCATCGCCGAGGACCGGATCGCGCTCCTGTTCGAGGAGTTCGAGCAGGGCGACGGCAGCGCCAGCCGCCGCCACGAGGGCACCGGCCTCGGGCTCGCCATCACCCGCCGCCTCGTCGCGCGGATGGGCGGGCGGATCGAGGCGCAGTCGCGCCTCGGCCGCGGCTCGACCTTCCGCGTGTGGTTGCCGCTGCCCGCCGCGGACGTCCAGCCCGCCATGCCCCCCCGCGCGGTGCTCGGCGCGCGCCGCGTCCTGATCGTGGCCGAGTCGCCGTTCCAGGCTCCGTACCTCGCGCGCAGCCTCGCCCGCTCGGGGGCCGCCGCGGTGGTCGTCCCCAACCTCAAGGACGGGCTCGACGCGCTCGCCGGCGTCGGCTTCGACGCGGTGATCGCCGACCGGGCGCTCGGCGACGACGCGGTCAGGCGGCTGGCCGACGAGGCGAAGGCCTGCGGGGTGCGCTGCAGCCTCGTCCTGCTCTCGCCGTTCGACCGGCGCGAATTCGGCGCCCCGGGGGCGGCCGGCTTCGACAGCTACCTGATCAAGCCGGTGCGCGCCCGCTCCCTCCTCGACCGCCTGCTCGCCCCCGCACCGCCGGCCGCGCCCGAGGCCGCGCCGCGCCCACCCGTCCGCTCCGGGGCGGGCCTGCGCGTGCTCCTGGCCGAGGACAACCCGATCAACGCGCTCCTGGCGACCAAGGCGCTGGAGCGCCTCGGCGCCGAGGTGGTCCACGCCGCCGACGGGATCGAGGCCCTGGCGCGCATCGCCGAGGGCACGGCCTTCGACCTCGCCCTCATCGACATCCGCATGCCGAACCTCGACGGCCACGAGACCGCCCGGCGCATCCGCGCCGCCGAGACGCGGACGAAGGGCCACCGCCTCCACCTCGTGGCGCTCACCGCCAACGCCGGCCGCGAGGACGAGCGGGCCGCCCGCAGGGCCGGCTTCGACGGCTTCCTCGCCAAGCCCCTCGACCTGAAGCTGCTGCCCGCCCTGCTGGAAGGCCGCGCGGCGCGCGCGGCTTGACGGGCCGGCGCCTGCGCGCGAACACCCGACCCATGTCAGCGCCCTCGCATCCGGACCCGATCTCCCGCGGCAACGGAAGCCGCGTGGCCTGGAGCATTGCCGGCCTCGTCGCCGCCACCGTGCTGCTCGGCGCGCTCCTGCCCGGCCGGCCGATGCACGCCGTCTCCGCCTCGCCCGCCGAGGACCCGGCCTGCGCCGAGTGGAGCGACGGCTGCCGCGTCTGCCGCCGCCTCGCGGAGGGGCCGGCCTGCTCGCTGCCCGGCATCGCCTGCACCCCGGGCCCGCTGCAATGCCTGCACCGCGCGGGCGGGTGAGCGCGGGACTTGGCCAGCCGGTCTTCCGCTTCGCGCCCAGCCCGAACGGGCGGCTGCACCTCGGCCACGCCTACTGCGCGCTGCTTAACGCCGACTTCGCCGCCCGCGCGCACGGCCGCCTGCTGCTGCGCATCGAGGACATCGATCCGGTTCGCTCGCGCCCCGCGTTGATCGCGGCGATCCAGTCGGACCTCGCGTGGCTCGGGCTGACGTTCGAGGCCCCCGTCCGGCGTCAGTCGCAGCACGGGCCCGCGTACCGCGCGGCGCTCGACCGCCTGATCGCGCGGGGGCTCGCCTACCCGTGCTTCTGCACCCGCGGCGACGTCCGCGCGGCGACCGCCGCCGGTCCGACCCCGCGCGATCCGGACGATGCCCCCCTCTATCCCGGAACCTGCCGCGCCCTGGACCCCCGCACGGCGGCTGTCCGCCGCGCGGCCGGCGAACCGCACGCGTGGCGGATGGACACCGCCCGCGCCCGCGCGTCGGTATCCGGCCCGCTCACCTACCGCGCCTTCGACGCTCCGGAGACGAACATGGCCCGGCACCGCGACGCGGCTCCCTCTTCCGTTCGGGAGAGGGTTGGGGTGAGGGATGAGAACCATCCGGAGAGGTCACGCCCCTCATCTCAATCGTCTCCCCCTGGGAGACGAGACCCGCGCGCGATTCGGGTGGAGGACGAAGCACGCGGGCCCGATGGCGACCACTCGGTCGCCGCCGATCCGGCCCGCTGGGGCGATCCGGTGATCGCCCGCCGCGACGGGGCTGCGAGCTACCACCTCGCCGTCGTGGTGGACGACGCCGCGCAGGGCGTGACGCACGTGGTCCGCGGGCGGGACCTCGAAGCGGCGACTGACCTGCACGTCCTGCTGCAGGCGCTCCTCGGCCTGGAGACGCCGCGCTACCACCACCACGGATTGATCCTCGGACCGGACGGTGCGAAGCTGTCGAAGTCGAAGAACTCGGAAACCCTCGCCGATCTCCGCGCGCGGGGCGCGCGCGCCGAGGCGATCCGTGCGCGCCTCGGCTTCGCCTGAGCGAGAAGCTCAGATTAGCGGACGGCGGCGTCGCGCTGGGCCATGGCGGTCGCGGTCCTCGATTTCTGCATCACGGCGTCGATCTGCTCGCGCTGGCGCTTGAACTCGGCGAGCAGGCGCCCGTCGAGTTCGCGCCCCCGCGGCACGCGGATCTTCATCGGATCGACGAAGTGGCCGTTGATGATCACCTCGTAGTGCAGGTGCGCCCCTGTGGAGAGGCCGGTGGAGCCGACGTAGCCGATCACCTGCCCCTGCCGCACCCGCGTGCCGGCGCCGATGCCGCGGCCGAAGCGCGACATGTGGTTGTAGGTGGTGACGTAGCCGTTGATGTGCTGGATCTCGACCCGGCGGCCGTAGCCGGAATCCCACTCCGCCTTGATCACCGTGCCGTTGCCGGCGGCGACGATCGGCGTGCCGATCGGGTTCGCCCAGTCGACGCCGGTGTGGAGCTTGGCGTAGCCGAGCACCGGGTGCCGCCGGTAGCCGAAGCCGGAGCGCATGATCCCGTCGGCGATGGGTTTCCGGATCAGGAACTTCTTGAGCGAGCGGCCCTGGTCGTCGAGGTAGTCGATCGAGCCGTCGTCGGGGGACTGGAAGCGGTAGACCTTTCGCGGCTCTCCGCCGAGGTTCAGCGAGGCGTAGAGCAGGTCCGGCCGGTCGGGCGCGGCACCTGCATCCTCATCGTAGGTGTAGAACACGTCGAGGCCGTCGCCGCCGGAGATACGGCGCTGGAAATCGAGATCGTAGCTGAACACCCGGACGATGTCCTCGACGGTGGCGCGCGGCAGGTCGTGCCGGGCAGCCGTCTCGTAGAGGCTCTGGTAGAGGCGGGGCCCCGAGCCGCCATCCTCCTCGTCGTCCTCCCCGTTCTCAGCGGACGCGGGCGCCTTCCGCGACGGGGCGTCCTCGGGCGGCGGCGCCACGGAGACGAAGGCGCCCCGGTCGTTGATGGCCGCGATCCCCTCGATGCCGCCCTCGCCGTAGAGCACCACGCGCGTCACTTGGCGCGGGTCGCCGGGCTTGGCGCCCGGCGCGATCTGAACCCGGAACTGCTGGCCCTCCGCGAGCGCCGCAATCTTGGCCCTGCCGCCGAGCGCGGTGGCGATGCCGCGGAACTGCTCGTCGGAGGCGAAGCCCGTGGCCTTGATCACCCCGTCCAGGGTGTCGCTGCGCTTCAATGCGAGGTCGCGCTCCTCCACGAGCGGCGCCTCGCTCGCGCGCAGCTCGACCTTGGCGAGCTTCGTCACGTTCTCGGGGACGACGAGCACCTCGATCGACTTGAACGGGTTGCCGTCCTTGGCGGCCCGTCCCGCCCCGTCGAAGTCGGCGGCGAGCGTGCTCCCCTGGAGCGCGCGCGAGAGCAGGATCTGCGGTGCGATCGGGATCGAGGTCCGCCGCCCGGCCTCGGCCGCCATCCGGCGCTCCTCCTCGACCTGCGCGGTCACGTCCTCGTCGTTGAGCGCCGGCGCGCCGGCCTCGACCTCGGCGAGGTCGCGCTTGACCACGCTGACCTCGGCGCCCGGCGCGTCGCCCGTGCCCGGGTCGGCCGCGCGCTCGGCCGGTTCATCGGAGACGAACTTCATCGGATCGAACTTCGGGACGTCGCCGGCAAACGTCCCGGTCGACATCGACAACGCCGTGGTGATGCGCACGAAGGGGCGGACCTTGATGATCTCGCGCTCGCCGAGCCGCACGGTCACCGGCGCGCGGAAGCTCTGCTTGGCCGAGGCGATCATCAGGTTGCGCACCAAGCGGTCGCCCTTGCGCGCGAGGTTGGCGCCGCCCTCGCTCGGCTGCGGACGGGCGGGCGCGCTCACCCGCTCGGGGAGCGCGGCGAACGAGGCCTCGCCCTGGAGCGAGACGTGCAGAGCCGCACCGATCAGCGCCGCCCCCGTCAGGCCCGTGAGCGCGCTGGCGCAGAGCCAGCGCAGGTTCACCGCACGCCGGTCGACGCGCGTCGCATCCGATCCGAGCAGGTCGAGCGGCGGCGGGACGCCGTGCGCGTAGCCCTGTAAGACATCCGGGCCGCCGACGGCATCGCCGATCTTGAGACGGTCGCGCTTCACCGATGGTCCTTGAGGGTCTCACATCCATCGCAGGTGCGGCAGGGGCCCTGATGCCGCCGCAGCACGGGCCGCGGTACGAGATGATCATGTCGAAGGCCAGCATGTCGAGATTGAGGCGCCGCCGCAGCGCATCTTCCGCACGTCTTCCTCCCCACGCCGCCATGGAAGGAACATCCCGCACGCCGACGGGCCGACGCCGGCCAAGACCGTCCGACCAAGGTCCGTGCTGGCGCAGGTTGGCATTTTCGAACGGTTGGAATTTAGGCATTGACGGCTTGGTTTGGTGTGGGTATACCCCGGTCATCGGCGCCGGCCGCG
>NZ_CAXTBY010000129.1:0-9750 GCF_964242245.1 uncultured Methylobacterium sp.
CCTTCGTCGTGGTCCACGGCCGGCGCGGCGGCAGCGCCATGGCGGCGGCGGCCGTGAACGCGCTCGCCAGCGGGATCGAGTGATGGAGGCGGTCGATCGTATTTTCCCGAGCGATCCGGGCGTGATGGAAGCGCCGCGCGCGACGGCCGCGACCGGGACGCTCTACGGCGTCGGGATGGGGCCGGGCGATCCGGACTACCTCACCGTCCGCGCCGTGCGGGTGCTGGAGCGTGCGGCCGTCCTGGTCCACTTCTGCAAGCAGGGGCGGCGCGGCAACGCCCGCACCATCGCCGACGCCGTGCTGGCCCGCGATCCCGCCCGGGAGCTGTCCCTCGCCTACCCCTACACCACGGAGCTGCATCCGGAGCATCCGGACTACGTCGCGGCCCTCGGCGCCTTCTACGACGACGCGGCCGGGCGCTTGGCCGACCACCTCGGCGCGGGCCGCGACGTGGCGATCCTGTCGGAGGGCGATCCGTTCTTCTACGGCTCGTTCATGCACCTGTGGCGGCGCCTGAAGGACCGCTTCCCCGTCGAGGTGGTGCCCGGCGTCACCGGCATGTCCGGCTGCTGGACGCGCGCGGCGACCCCGATCACCTGGGGCGACGACGTGCTGACGATCCTGCCCGCCACCCTGCCCGCGGCGGTTCTGACGGAGCGCCTGGCACGCACCGACGCCGCCGTGATCATGAAGCTCGGCCGCCACCTGCCGAAGGTGCGGGCGGCGCTCCGCGAGGCCGGGCTGCTCGCCCGCGCGGTCTACGTCGAGCGCGGCACCATGGCGGGCGAGCGGGTCGTGCCGCTTTCCGATAAGGCGGACGACGCCGCACCCTACTTCTCGATGGTGCTGGTGCCGGGGGAGGGCCGCAGGCCGTGAGCGGCAGTCTCACGATCGTCGGCCTCGGCCCGGGCGATGCCGCGCTGCTCACCGCCTCCGCGCAGGGCGCGCTCGACGCGGCCGAGGACCTGATCGGCTACCTCCCCTACGTCGCCCGCGTGCCGGAGCGGGCGGACCTGACGCGGCACGCCAGCGACAACCGCGTCGAGATCGACCGCGCCCGCCACGCCCTGACGCTGGCCGCCTCCGGGCGGCGGGTCGCGGTGGTGTCGGGCGGCGATCCCGGCGTGTTCGCGATGGCGGCGGCCGTGTTCGAGGCGGTGGAGCATGGCGATCCGGCGTGGCGCCGGCTCAGCATCACCGTCGAGCCCGGCATCACGGCGATGCTGGCGGCGGCAGCCCGCCTCGGGGCGCCGCTGGGCGGCGATTTCTGCGCGCTCTCGCTGTCGGACAACCTCAAGCCCTGGGCGGTCATCACCGCCCGGCTGGAGGCGGTGCTGCGCGCCGACTTCGTGGTCTGCCTCTACAACCCGATCTCGTCGGCGCGCCCCTGGCAGCTCGGGCAGGCGCTCGCGCGCGCCGCCGAGATCCGCGCGCCCGGCACCCCGGTCGTCTTCGCCCGCGCGGTGACGCGGGCCGACGAGGCGATCCGCGTGACGACGCTCGGGGACGCCCGCGACGCGCCCGCCGACATGGCCACCCTCGTCATCATCGGCGCCTCGGCGACGCGGCTGATTCCGCGCGGGGCCGGCGAGCGCCCGTTCGTCTACACGCCGCGCCGCGTCGCATGAGGACGGCCTGTCGCTTCTCGCGCGTCTCGGATCGCCGGTCAGGTCACGGGGTTTTTCTCTCAGGCGTTGCGCGAACGCGCACATCGGGCAGGGCGATCAAACAAGGCGCGGGTCCCCTCTCCCGTGCGGGAGAGGGACAGGGTGAGGGATGAGAACGCTCCGGAGAGGTCACGCCCCGCACCCCAACCCTCTCCCCATGGGAGAGGGGGCCGCGTGGCGCTGCCTGCGATGCATCCGGCACTCACGCGACACGATTGACGCCACCGTGCGCCGGAAGGAGAAACGGTCCGGCGAGAACCGAACTTCTCCCAGACCGATGCGGAGGCGTCCACCCCTCACGATGCGCGAGCGGACCCGGGACCGGCGCGTCATCGCCTGCCGACGCTCAGCCCCGCGCGGTTCCGGAGAGACGGTCCAGGGCAGCCTCCGCATCCGCGACCGACGGCACGTCGGGCTTCCAGGGCCGGCGCACGATCACCACCGGCAGGCCGAGCACGCGCGCCGCCGCGATCTTGCCGTAAGTGGCATTGCCGCCCGCGTTCTTCGTGACCAGCACCGCGATGCCGGCCTCGCGCATCAGGACCGTCTCGGCGGCCTCGTCGAACGGGCCGCGGGCGCGGATCGCGGTGAGCCGCGGCACGGGCATGGCCTCGCCGAGCGGCTCGATCGTGCGCACCACGTAGTCGTGCTGCGGGGCGTTCGCGAAGGCCGCAACCTCCATCCGGCCGACCGTCAGGAACACCGTTTTGGGATCGACGCCGAGCGCGTCCACGCTCTGGGCTATCGTATCGACCTCGATCCACGCATCGCCGGCCTGCCGGATCCAGGGCGGCCGGCGGATCGCCAGCAGCGGCACGCCGGTCTCCGCCGCGGCCGCGGCGGCGTTCCGGCTGATGCGGGCGGCGAAGGGATGCGTCGCGTCGACGAGGCGGTCGATCGCGTGCGCGCGCAGGTACCGGGCGAGCCCTTCGGCCCCGCCGAACCCGCCGATGCGGGTCGGTACCGGTTCGCGCGCCGGCGCCGCGGTGCGGCCGGCGAGCGACAGGGTGACGGAGAGGCCGGCGCGGGAGCCGAGGCCGCGGACGAGGGCGCTCGCCTCGCCCGTCCCGCCGAGGATGAGGATGCGCATGGCCGCCTTGTCCGACGCCGCTGAGCCGCTGTCGAGCGTCGCGCCCTGGCTCGCCATCGTCGGGATCGGCGAGGACGGTCGCGACGGGCTCTCGCCGGCTGCGCGCGCCGCGCTGGACGGGGCGCGCGTGGTCTACGGAGGCCGGCGTCACCTCGCGCTTGCCGCCCCGCTCGACGCGGAGGCGCGGCACTGGCCGAGCCCGATCTCCGACGCCTATCCCGGTATCCTCGCGCGGCGCGGACGCCCGACCTGCCTGCTCGCCACCGGCGATCCGTTCCACTTCGGCATCGGCGCCGAGATCGCCCGGATCGTCCCGGCGCGCGAGCTCCGCGCCTTTCCGCAGCCCTCCGCCTTCAGTCTCGCCTGCGCCCGGCTCGGCTGGCCGCTGGCCGAATGCGCCTGCCTGACCCTGCACGGACGCGCGCTTGCCGGAATCGTGCCGCACCTCCAGCCGGGTGCGCGCCTCCTCGTCCTGTCCTGGGACGGCACGACGCCGGCCGCGCTTGCCGCGCTGATGACCGAGCGCGGCTTCGGCCGGTCGATCCTCACCGTGTGCGAGGCGATGGGGGGCCCGCGCGAGGCCCTGCGCACCGCAACCGCAGAGGATTTCGCGCTCCGCGACATCGCCGCGCTGAACACGATCGCGGTGGCGGTCGTCGGCGGTCCCGAGGCCCGCACGATCAGCCTCGCGCCGGGCCTGGACGATGCGTGGTTCGAGAACGACGGGCAGCTCACCAAGGCCGAGATCCGCGCCGTGACGCTCGCCGCCCTGCATCCGCGGCTCGGGCAACGCCTGTGGGACATCGGCGCGGGCGCCGGCTCGGTCGGGATCGAGTGGATGCTGCGCCACCCCGCCATGCGCGCCGTCGCGATCGAGGCGGACGCCGCCCGCGCCGGGCGGATCGCCCGCAACGCGGGGACGCTCGGCGTTCCGGCACTCGCCGTCGTCCAAGGCGCGGCACCGGGGGCGCTGGCCGGCTTGCCAGCGCCGGACGCGATCTTCGTCGGCGGCGGCCTGTCCGCGCCGGGCGTGCTGCCGTCGGCCCTCGCGCACCTGCCGCCCGGCGGACGGCTCGTCGCCAACGCCGTGACGCTGGAGGGCGAGGCGGTGCTGCTCGCGGCGTTCTCCGAGCGCGGAGGCGTCCTGCGGCGCCTGTCGGTCGCCCGCGCCGATCCCGTCGGCGGGCTGCACGGCTGGCGCGCCGCGATGCCGGTGACGCAGTGGGCGTGGACCCGGCCATGAGCGGCACGAGCCCTCGCCTCGTCGCCGGGATCGGCTTCCGGCGCGCCACCGAGGCCGGCGAGATCGTGGCGCTGATCCGCCGCGCGCTCATCGAGGCGCGAGCCGGTGACCGGCCTGCCGCCATTGCCACCGCTGCCGACCGGGCGGCGGAGGCCGCGATCCGGGAGGCTGCCGCCGCGTTCGGGCTGGTGCCCATGTCCGTGGACCCGGCCGCCCTCGCGGCAGTCGATCGCCGCGTGCCGACGCGCTCGGTCCGCATCGCGCGGCTGCGCGGCGTCGGCTCGCTGGCGGAGGCGGCGGCGCTCGCCGCTGCGGGCGAGACCGGGCGTCTGGTCGTTGCCCGGATCACCAGCACCGGCGCCACCTGCGCGCTGGCGGCGACCGATCGTCACTTCGGGACGGCGGTGGACACCGCGGGTTTCCACGGGCTGCATGCGCGGCGCGAACGCGACGCCGCCCCTTGTCCGCCGAACACGAAGCTCCGGGACGCATGACCGTTCACTTCATCGGCGCCGGGCCGGGCGCCGCCGACCTGATCACGATCCGCGGACGCGACCGGATCGCGGCCTGCCCGGTCTGCCTGTACGCGGGCTCCCTGGTCGCGCCGGAAATCCTGGGCTGGTGCCCGGCGGGCGCGCGCCTCGTCGACACGGCGCCGCTCGACCTCGACACCATCGTCGCCGAGATCGCGGCGGCGCATCGCGCCGGGCTGGACGTGGCCCGGCTCCACTCGGGGGACCTCTCGATCTGGAGCGCGCTCGCCGAGCAGGTGCGCCGCCTCGACCGGCTCGACATCCCCTACACCGTGACGCCGGGGGTTCCGGCCTTCGCCGCCGCCGCGGCGCTCCTCGGGCGCGAGCTGACCGTGCCGGGCGTGGCGCAGTCGGTGGTCCTCACCCGCACCTCGGGGCGGGCGAGCGCGATGCCGGAGCGCGAGACGCTGGCCGCCTTCGCCGCCACGGGGGCGACGCTGGCGCTCCACCTCTCGATCCACGTCACCGAGGCGGTCGCCGCGACGCTGACGCCCTTCTACGGCGCCGATTGTCCGGCCATCGTCGTGTTCCGCGCCTCCTGGCCGGACGAGCGGGTGATCGCCGGCACGCTGGCCACGATCGCCGCGCAGGTGGCCGCGGCGGGAATCGCGCGCACGGCGCTGATCCTCGTCGGTCCCGCGCTCAGTGCCGAAGACTTCTGCGAGAGCGCGCTCTACGCGGCCGATTACGACCGGCGCTTCCGGCCGGGCGGCGCGGTCGGGATGGAGCCGGCATGAGCCCCGGCCTCCTCGTCGCGGCGCCGCGCTCCAGCTCGGGCAAGACCACGGTGACGCTGGCGCTGATGCGGGCGCTCGCCCGCCGCGGCCTGCGGGTGCGCGGCGCCAAGTGCGGGCCGGACTACATCGATCCGGCCTTCCACCAAGCGGCGACCGGGCATCCGAGCGTCAACCTCGACAGCTTCGCCATGGGCCCCGGCCTGCTCGATGCGGTCGCGGGGCTGGCGGCGCACGAGGCCGACCTCGTCGTCGCCGAGGGGTCGATGGGCCTGTTCGACGGCGTCCGGGCCGGCGCGGGGCGGACGGGCGCGAACGCCGACATCGCCGCCCGCTACGGCTGGCCGGTGATCCTGGTCCTCGACGTGTCGGGCGCGGCGCAGTCGGTGGCGGCCGTGGCTCTCGGCTGCGCGCACTACGATCCGCGCATCACGATCGCGGGCGTCGTGCTCAACAAGGTCGCGAGCGCGCGGCATCGCCGCCTCGTGGAGGCCGGCCTCGCGCGGGTGGGCATCCCCGTGCTCGGTGCGCTGATGCGCGATGCTGGCTTGGTGCTGCCGGAGCGCCATCTCGGCCTCGTGCAGGCGCGCGAGACCGCCGATCTCGACGCACGCCTCGACCGCCTCGGCGACCTCGCCGAGCAGGGGCTGGACCTCGATGCGATCCTCGCCGCCGCGGCCGGCGCCGCCGTTCCGTCCAGCCCGGGCGCCCTCCCCCGCCCGCCCGGCCAGCGGATCGCGGTGGCCTCCGACGCGGCGTTCAGCTTCCTCTACCCGCATCAGGCGGCGGGCTGGCGGGCGATGGGCGCCGAGCTCGTGCCGTTCTCGCCGCTCGCCGACGCGGCACCGCAGGCCGGCTGCGACGTGTGCTGGCTGCCGGGGGGATACCCGGAACTTCACGCAGGCCGGATCGCGGCGGCGCGAACCTTCCTCGATGGCCTGCGCGCGTTCGCCTCAAGCAAGCCGGTGCACGGCGAGTGCGGCGGCTACATGGTGCTCGGCGAGAGCCTGGAGGACGCGGCCGGCGTCGTGCATCCGATGGCGAATCTGCTGCCGGTGGCGACGTCGTACCGCGTGCGCAGGCTGCACCTCGGATACCGCGTCGCGCGCCTGTGCGCCGACGGCGTCCTCGGCGCGACCGGCGCGCGGCTCGTCGGCCACGAGTTCCACTACGCGAGCGAGCTGACACCGCCGCCCGGAACGGCCGAGGCCTTCGCCCGCATCGCGGACGCCGAGGCGGTCGACCTCGGCTTGGCCGGACACCGCCGCGGCCGCGTGACGGGCACCTTCTTCCACGTGATCGCCGTGGGGGACGCGTGAGCGGCCTCGACTACTCGGCGGCGTCGGTGGCGGCCGATGCCTTCGACTGCCCCAGCTTGGCGGCGGTGCGGACGAGCGCGAGCACGTCGCGGCGCATCTGGTCGTCCTCGATCAGGGCGTAGGCGCGCAGCAGCTCGATCGCGCCGTGGGCGCTGAGGAAACCGAACACGTCCTCCTTGGGCGCGTCGCCACCCTCCGTCTCCTCGAAGAAGGCCGAAACCGGGACTTCGAGCAGGCGTGCGATCTCGCGCAGGCGGCCGGCACCCACGCGGTTCTGCCCCTTCTCGTACTTCTGAACCTGCTGGAAGGTGACGCCGACCGCGGTTCCGAGCGCGGTCTGACTCAGGCCTCGGGCCTTGCGAAGCGCCGTGATACGAAGACCGACGAGGCGGTCGACGTCGGTGGTCTGTTTGGGCATCATCGTCCGACATGGTCCCCTGCTCGCGCCCACGACCGAACGCAGCCGTCTTCCGCGCGGCCTGCGCCCTCCGAGGGCAGCCCTGCGGCTGCCAACGTCGACTCCTCCCGGTGCGTCGTGCTCCGTCACCACGGACACGCGACGCGCGAGCAGCCGCTTAATCAGCCACCTCTACGCACCAACACAACTATCGCACGAAGTTATTCAAAATGCAAGCTGTGGGGAGCATAAGAATTCTCTCAAATGAGGCTATCATAAGTTAAACGTCCCGGCGCAGGGCCCGCTATAGCTTCCGAACGCGCTTTCCAACCTGCCGCGACCGCGACGCCGCGGCCGATTCCAGCCCGGCGGCCGGTTGCGTTAGGATCACGGCGAATCCCCGCTGCCATCAGCATGATGCGGACGGGCGATACGGAGATAGCGCATGTTCATCGCCATGAATCGCTTCAAGGTGGTTAAGGATTCCACTACGGACTTCGAAGACGTTTGGCTCGGGCGCGACAGCCACCTCGGCGAGATGGCCGGGTTCGTCGAGTTCCAGCTCCTGCGCGGCCCGGAGGCCGAGGATCACGTCCTCTACGCCTCGCACACGATCTGGCGCTCGAAGGCCGACTTCGAGGCCTGGACCCGCTCGGAGCAGTTCCGCAAGGCCCACAGCCGCGTGCCCACGACGAAGCCGCTCTACCTCGGGCACCCGCAGTTCGAGGGCTTCGAGACCATCCAGACGGTCGCGCGGGACGAGGCCGACGCGGCTGCCTGAGACCACGGACCTGGACCGGCCCGCGGGAGGGGACCGGTCCGGGTTCGGGACGACGGCGCGGCAGGACGGACGCGAGCGGGCACAGGCCGGCGCAGAGTGCGTAGGCCTGTGCGATGCCGACGGGCGGGGTCCGGGAGAGCCGCCGAGCTGAGGACGCCCAGTCCGAAGGCTACGCCTCAGATCAACCCGCCGGTCAGGGCGATCCGTCCCCCCAGGGGGATGCTGGGTGCGGACCAGGATCGCGGGCTCCGCCGGGGCGAGGATCATGACGATCGCCACGATCAGGATCACCGTTCAGGACACGCCCGCGTGCAGCAGGTCCATGATGAACTGCGGTTGGAGCGCTCTCCGCCGAAGTGGACGCCGGTTCGTCGTCAGAGAGCGCGACACAACCGCGACACAACAAGGACTTATACCAAGTCTCATGGGTCGTGACCCATGAGGTCCGACGGACCGCCGCCCCGCAGCCGCGGGGGCCGGATCTCAAGGCGTCGGGCTCATCGAGATCCGGTATTAGAGACGTGACCCGATCCAACGTGATCGGGCACGGCTCTATCAGGATCGAGCCCCGGATCGCGAAGTTATGCTCCGATCCATCCCCGATCCGTCACGACACGTGACGCTGAGCCCCGATAGCCCATCGGTTCGCCACTCAGAGGGGATGCGGTCGCCCCATCGGGTACGGTGCTGCCGTGTCTGGACAAATCCCCTCGGTATTCCTCTCGCGTTGCGCGGCATCGAAGAGCCCGCTAACCGGGCATCGTGCGTAAGCACGGCCGGGACGTCGTGAGCGGTCTCACGCTTGCTCTACTGCCATAGAGCGTCCGGTCGGAAGCGGTTTCTGTTTCGATCCGAGACGCCGTCCGGTTCATTTCGGAACATGGCACGCCAGATGTTTCACGATCGTCTTCCGGAGACTTTCCAGCCGCTGCCGACCTCGGCGGAGCGACGGCGCAATGTCTGGACCGCCCTGCTGCCGCGACGCAGCCGTGCCGCCCTGCGCGTCGGCATTTCCGCCTCGGTCGCGCTCGCCGACATCCTCACGATCGTGGCGACGACGCTGATCGTCGAGTACGGGTACTACTATGCCCTGTCGGGCGATCTCCTGCCCTTCTCGGCAAGCTGGGGGCTCCAGCTCTCGGGACTGCTCGGCCTCGTCATCGTCGCGACTGCGGCCCTGCGCGAGGAATACGCCATCGAGGCAATGCTGGCGCAGAAGGCCAGCCTGCAGCACAGCGCCGCCCGGTGGCTCGTGGCCTGGGCCGCCGTGCTCGTGGTCGGGTTCGCGACCAAGACCACCAACGAGGTGTCGCGCGTCGTCGCCGTGACGGTGTTTCTGGCCGGATTGCCGGCCCTGATGCTGGCGCACGCGGTGATGATCGGCCTCGTGCGCCGCGGCGTGACGCCGGCCTCGATCTCGGTGAGCCGGGTCCACCTCGTCGGCTTCGAGGAGGACATCACCCGGTTCTACGCCAGCAACGAGGCGGATGCGCTCGGCCTGCGCGTCGTCGGCACGAGCTACCTGCGCCGGGTCGATGCCCGCGCCGACGATGCGGTGCGCCACGCGCAGATGTCGGAGGATCTCGATCTGGCGGTCTCGGTGGTGCGCTTCCTGCGCCCAGACGACGTCTTCATTCTGGTACCGTGGGCCGATACGGCGGAGGTCGAGCGCTGCATCGACGCCTTCCTGCGCGTGCCCGCCGCCCTGCACCTGAGGCCGGGCGCGGTGCTCGACCGCTTCCCCGACATGCAGGTCTCCCGCGTCGGCCGGCTGTCGGGCATCAACATCGGCCGCCGGCCCCTGAGCCTCGCGGAGGTTCTGATGAAGCGCGTCCTCGACGTGACGCTCGCCAGCATCGCGCTGCTGGCGCTGGGCCCGCTGCTGGCCGCCGTCGCCGTGGCGATCAAGCTCGACAGTCCCGGGCCGGTCTTCTTCCGGCAGAAGCGCTACGGCTTCAACCAGCAGCCCTTCGGCGTGTTCAAGT
>NZ_CAXTBY010000130.1:0-9421 GCF_964242245.1 uncultured Methylobacterium sp.
GTGAACCAGATCGTGCCGTCGGACTTGCAGACGAGGTCGTTGGGCGCGTTCAGACGCCGGCCCTCGTAACGATCGACCAGCGCGGTGATGCGGCCGTCGTGCTCGGTCCGGGTGATGCGCCGGTCCCGGTGCGAGCACGCGAGCAGACGCCCGTTGCGGTCGCGGGCATGGCCGTTCTCGAAGCCGGTGCCGGTGCGGAACACCGAGACGCCGCCGGACTCGCTCCAGCGCATCACCCGGTCGTTGGGCAGGTCCGAGAACAGGAGTTCGTCGCGATCCCCGAACCAGACAGGTCCCTCGCACCAGCGGAACCCGTCGGCGAGCTTTTCCAGCGCCGCGTTCGGCAGCACGAAGGCCTTGAACCGGCTCTGCGTGAACGCGAAGCCCTCCATGGCGGCGCCTACCGGAAGCGGCCGGGCCGGTCGACGGTCGGCGTCACGTCGAGGCCGGTGACGATCATCGTGCAGGGCTCCGATCCGACCGTGCCGGAGAGGTGGCCCTTCTTCCCGTCCCGCTCCTTGGTGTTCTGGTCCTCGCCCATCATCAGCTCGCCCGGTCCCATCTCGACGCGGGTGCCGTCCATGGTCTCGACGAACCAGCGGCCCGAGAGGACCGCGATCCACTGGGGCTTCGGGTTCTCGTGCCACTGCCCGACCCAGCCGACGGGCAGCACCGTGAAAGTGACGCCGGCCCTGGTCGAATCCTGCTTGTCGTTCCACTGCGGGGCGGTCTCGGGATTCACGCCCTCGAACGCGAAGTGCGAGAGTTCGAACCGCGCCTGCCGACTAACGCCGTCGGCGTCGGTGTAGACGTGCCAGTAGGCCATTCTCGGGCGCGTGTCGCCGCTCGTCGGATCAGCCATGGTCGTTCCTCAGTGGGCGTCGGGCGCGGCCGGCGCGCTCCAAGGGCCGCCCGCAAGCGGATGCGCGATGATCCCGGAGGCCGGCGCGTAGGCTCCGCCGATCACCACCAGAAAAAGCCCGCCAACGAGGCCGAAGTTCTTGAAGAAGTCCCAGAAATGGACGCGGCCCTCGCCATTCTTCGACCAGAAGCCGGGGAACGCCCAGAACGGGTGGTACATGAGCGCCGTGACGGCGCAGAAGCCGGCGAGCACGAAGGCCGCCGCCCGGTCCCACCAGCCGATCACGATCAGCACCGGCGTCACCGCCTCGACGAGGATGCCGAGGACGAGCAGCAGTGTCGGGAATGGCAGGGGCCCGGAGGCGGCCTGCCCCATCGCCTCGTCCCAGTGGGCGACCTTGTCGTAGGCGCTCAGCGGAAACATGCAGACGAGGCAGATTTTCGCCAGGAGCGGCACCGCGACGAGGTCGAGCCACGTCATCGCAGGAACCGGACGGGCAGGGATGGCTGTGGATCGGGCATCGGGCCGGCGTTCCAGGCGGCAGGACTAGACGCCCAACGCCCGGCCGCCGGGGCAGTTGCCGGCACGCTCGACGGAAACGGCCCAGCATCGCCGATGCGGCGGGCACGGTCCCGCGACGCCGGCAGGCTGGAACGGCTCCAGTCTCCTCAACGTTGGCCGACGGGTCGTTCCGATCCGTCGTGCCGTGCGAGGCCGCCGATGGCACAGGACCATTACGACGTCATCGTGATCGGCTCGGGGCCGGGCGGCGGGTCGCTGACGGCGCGGCTGGCCGGGACGGGAAAACGCATCCTGCTGCTGGAACGCGGCGACTACCTGCCCCGGAGCCAGGACAACTGGAATTCGAAGACCGTGTTCGTGGACGGCGCCTACCAGGCGCGTGAGACGTGGTACGGCGGCGACGGCCGCGCGTTCAGTCCGGCGCTGCACTACTACGTCGGCGGCAACTCGAAGGTCTACGGCGCGGCACTGCTGCGGATGCGCGAGCGCGATTTCGAGGCCGTGCGCCACGTCGACGGCGTCTCGCCGGCGTGGCCGGTCTCGTATGCCGAATTCGAGCCGTACTACGCGCAGGCCGAGACGCTGTTTGCCGTGCACGGCAACCGCGGCGAAGACCCGACCGAGCCGTGGTCGAGCGGCGCTTACGACCATCCGGCCGTCAGCCACGAGCCCCGTATCCAGAGGCTCTCCGACGACTGGGCGGCCGAGGGGCTGCATCCCTACCACCTGCCGCTGGGGATCAAGCTCGACGAGCGCAACGGCAAGGTGACGCCGACCAGCATCTGCATCCGCTGCGACGCTTTCGACGGTTTCCCGTGCCTGCTCAACGGCAAGGCCGACGCGCAGGTGATGACCGTCGACCCGACGCTGGCCCGGCACGACAACGTCACGCTGCGCGTCAACGCCTACGTCTCGACGCTGGAGACAGATCCGGCGGGCCGGACGGTGACGGCCGTGAACGTCACCCGCGAGGGCCGCGCGGAGCGCTACTCCGCCGACATCGTGGTGGTGGCCTGCGGCGCGCTCTCCTCCGCCCTGCTGCTGCTGCGCTCGGCCAACGCGGCCCATCCGAACGGACTCGCCAACGGCTCCGATCAGGTCGGGCGCAACTACGTGCGCCACAACATGTCGGTGCTGATGGCGCTGTCGAAGGAGGTCAACGACACCGTCTTCCAGAAGACGCTCGCGGTCTCGGACTTCTACTTCGAGTCGAAGGACTGGGACTACCCGATGGGCCTGATCCAGATGTGCGCCAAGACCCACCCGGAGCAGATCCGCGGCGAGGAATTCCCGGCCTGGACCGGCTTCCTGCCGAACGCGCCGTTTGACATGGTCGCGCGGCATGCCATGGATTTCTGGCTCCAGAGCGAGGACCTGCCGCACCCCGACAACCGGGTTTCGATCGACCGCGACGGGCGCGTGATCCTCGACATCGCGCAGAACAACCGCGAGGCGCATGATCGGCTTCGCGGCAAGCTCTCGGACCTGCTCCGGCCCGGCGGCGCCTACACCTACCTGTTCGAGCGCTCGCTCTACCTCGGCAAGAACATCCCGATCAGCGGCACCGCGCATCAGGCCGGCACCCTGCGGTTCGGCACCGACCCGGCCTCGTCCGTGCTCAACTTGACCTGCAAGGCGCACGAACTCGACAACCTCTACGTCACGGATGCGAGCTTCTTCCCCTCGATCGGCGCGGTGAACCCGACGCTGACGATCATCGCCAACGCGCTCAGGGTGGCCGATCATCTGGCGGAGCGGCTGGGGTAGATACGAGGGGAGTTCACAGGCCCAAGCAGAGATGCCGCTTGGCCTGCGAAACCCGCACCGTCATTCCGGGGCTGCGTAGCAGAGCCCGGAATCCAGGGCCGCCGACCGTGCAGACTGAACCACGACCTGTGTTTCTGGATTCCGGGCTCGCCAACGATGCCTCGGAGTGACGGTGCGGGAAGTCCGACCGCACGGGTGCCCGGGTCCCGGCTCCATCGTCCATCCCATCATCCCACGCGCCGCGGCATCCGAAACGGCAGCATCAGCCGCACCAGCGGATTGCGAAAACGGTCGAGCGACAGGCTCTCGTGGACCGGGCGCACCGCCTCGCCGGCGAGCCGTGCCGACAGCAGCGAGCGCGCATAGAACGGCGTGTCCTCGAAGGTCCGCACCACATCGGCCTTCGCGTCGTCGCTGCGGGTCGAGCGCGGCACGCGCCAGAGCCGCGTCGGCGGCAGGGGGGCTGCGAGCGGCGGGTGCATGTCGCGGCGGGCGCCGGTGCGGTCGAAGCGCAAGCTGAGGTTCTGTGCGGAGCCGTCGCGGCGGCGCACGTCGTAGAGGATCACCGCGCCGTCCGTCAGGTCGGCCCGGCACCACGTCCAACTCGTGAAGGCGTCGGCGAGCGGCCCGTCACCGTGGTTGGTGTCGAAATAGGCGGTGCCGGACCAGCGCAGCGCCGGCTCGGACAGCTCGACCTCGACGGGCGACGACGGTGCCATCGGCCACCAACGGTGCTGCCCGTCGGCGTCGAGGGTGAAGGGTCCTGGGGTGATGCCGCCGGGATAAAGCTTCACCGTGCCGCGGACGCGCGAGGGGATCGGCGCGGTGGTCTCGTCGATGGTGATCGTCAGCGCCGTTCCGTCCCAGGCCATCCCGCTCGGCCCGATGCGGATCGTGCTCTCATCGCGAAGCAGCGACTTGCGCCCGCGTTCCGTCATGCAGAAGCGGTTGGCGCGTTCGCCGTAGAGGACGACATTGACCGCGCAATGGTCGAACGGGTCGCGCGAGCGGTCCCAGGCGTAGTACGGCGAGAAGACGCTGCCGATGAAGGCGATGATGGTGAGCCCCTGGCGACCGTCGGCGCTCAGGGCATCGACGTACCACCAGACGTAGCCGTCGCGGCCGACCGGCGTGTCGAAGCGGGGCGCGTCGCCCTGAGGTCCGCGAGCAGCGTGTCCGCCGCGATCCGGCCCGACTGCGCCGCCATCGGCACCCCCGGCCCCGGATGGACGCTGCCCCCCGCGAGATACAGCCCCGGCAGCTTGGTGCGCGCGCCCATCCGCTTGAAGGTCGCGCTCCAGCCGTGCGAGGCCCGGCCGTAGAGCGCCCCCCCCGTCGCCGGGAACAGCGCGGCGAAGTCGGCGGGCGTCGTCGTCACCGTCTCCCCCGCCGATAGGGTCAGGCCGCAGGCCGAGAGCCGGCCCCGCATCGTGGTCTCGCATGCGTCGATCTCCGATCGCGTGAAGGGGGGCTCAGGCCCAGCCGGCGCGTTGACGAGGCAGAGCAGGCGCTCGCGGCCGTCGGGCTCGGTCCCTGCGGTCCGGTCCTGGGCGCAGACGTAGACGGTGGGATCGGCCGGCAGCCGGCCGCGGCCGATCGCGTCGAACTCGGCGCGGTAGTCGCCCGAGAAGAAAACGGTGTGGTGGGAGAGCGGGAAGCCCTGCGCCCGCGCTTCGAGGCAGAACGTGACCGCCGAGAGCGACCGGTCGCCCGGCGCCACGGGATCGGCGGCGCGCGCCGCGTCGGACCCGAACAGACCGGCTGCGAGCGCCGAGACGTCGCCGTTCATCACCACCGCGTCGGCCGGGATCCGTTCGCCGTCGGCGAGCACGACGCCGGACACCCGTCCCCGCTCCGTCGAAATCCGGCGCACCTCCGCGCCGTAGCGGATCGTCGCGCCGCGCTCCGACGCGAGATCGGCCACCGCCGCGGCGAGCCGGCTCAGGCCCCCCGCGATCGACCAGACGCCCGCCTGCTCGACATGGGCGACGAGCATCAGGGTCGCCGGCGCCCGGTAGGGCGAGGAACCGCAATAGGTCGCGTAGCGCCCGAAGAGCTGCCGCAGCCGGGGGTCGCGGAAATACTCGCCGAGCGCGCCCCACAGGGTGGCGAAGGGCTGGATGCGCCACAGGTCGCCCAGGCCCGACAGGCCGGCGCGCCGGGCGAGATCCACCGGGCCGGGCCGGCTCCCGCGGATGAACGGTCCGTCGAGGGTGCGGAAGACCTCCGCGGCGCGGGCGCAGAACCGGCGGTAGCCGTCGGCCTCGCGCGGTCCGGCGAACGCCGCGATGGCGTGAGCGGACGCGTCGATGTCGGCGAACAGGTCCAGACGCTCCGAGGCGCTCCAGGCGTGGCGCGCGAGCACGCGGGCGGGCGTCAGCGCGACGCGCTCCGAGAGGTCGGCGCCGGCCTCGGAAAAAATCTCGTCGAGGATCCAGCGCATGGTGAAGACCGTCGGACCGGCCTCGATCCGCGCACCGCCGACGGCGACGCTGCGCATCTTGCCGCCGGGCGCATCCGCGCGCTCCAGCAGCGTCACGTCGAGCCCGGCCACGGCCAGCCGCAGGGCCGCGACGAGCCCGCCGATACCGGCACCGATCACCACGACCTGCTCGCCCCGCATCGACTCCTCACGTCATCCACAATCGGCATTGATCTCCATCGCAACAAGTGTCAATCATAGATGACACTTTTGAACGACAATCACGTTTGACGGTAGGAGGCGACGGTGGACGCAGGCAGGCGCATCGAACGGACCCTGGACAACGCGGTCGCCTACGCGGAGGCGCCGGGGGCGCCGCCGCGGCTCGCCGAGGCGATCCGCTACGCGGTCTTCCCCGGCGGCCACCGCATCCGGCCTCGGCTCTGCCTCGCGGTGGCGGCGGCCTGCGGCGACGACGACCCTGCGGCCTCCGACGCCGCGGCGTCCGCGATCGAGCTTCTGCACTGCGCCTCCCTCGTGCACGACGACCTGCCCTGCTTCGACGACGCCGAGACCCGCCGGCAGAAGCCCACGGTCCACGTCGCCTACGGCGAACCGCTCGCCGTGCTCACCGGCGACGCGCTGATCGTGCTCGCCTTCGAGACCCTGGCCCGCGGTGCCGCGAGGAACCCGCACCGCCTCGCGGCGCTCGTCGGGCTCGTCGCCCGCGCGGTCGGCTCGCCCGCCGGCATCGTCGCGGGGCAGGCCTGGGAATCGGAGGCTGAGGTCGCGCTCTCGAACTACCAGCAGGCCAAGACCGGGGCGCTGTTCGCCGCCGCGACCGTCGCGGGGGCCGCCGCCGCCGGCGCCACCCCGCTGCCCTGGCGGCTGCTCGGCGAATGCCTGGGCGAGGCCTACCAGGTCGCCGACGACCTGCGCGACGTCGCCTGCCGCCAGGAGGAGATCGGCAAGCCCGCCGGGCGCGACGCGACGCTCGGCCGCCCCAACGCCGCGCTGCTGCTCGGCATGGGCGGGGCGCTCGACCGCCTCAAGCGGCTCGCGGCGGAGGCGATCGAGGTGATTCCCGCCTGCCCGGGCGCCGACGCGCTCCGCGCCGAGATCGCCGCGCAGACCCGCCTGTTCCTCCCCGCGAGCCTCGCGCACGAACTGGTTTGAGGGCGGACCTCGCGCATGCTGTCGGAGCCGCGTTCGTCCGCAGATGGCGCGGGCCCCCTCTCCAAGTCGGGCAGGCCCGATTTGGGTCGGGAGACGGACAGGATGAGGGGCGTGACCTTTCCGGATGGGTTACGCCCCTCACCCCAACCCTCTCCCCCTGGGAGAGGGAGCGTCGTCGAGCCCCGCACCACGCTCCGCGAGCGCTGGCGCGCCTTCCGCGTCGCGTGCGTCGCGAGCCCCGCCTTCCAGCGCTGGGCGGCCGGCTTCCCCCTGACCCGCCGCATCGCGACGAGGAACACCCGCGCGCTGTTCGATCTGTGCGCCGGCTTCGTCTACTCGCAGGTGCTGTTCGCCTGCGTCCGGCTCGACCTGTTCCCCACGCTGCGGGCCGGACCGCTGTCGGTCGAAACCCTGGCGGCGCGGCTGGGCCTGACGCCGGAGCGCGCGACGCGGCTGCTGAAGGCGGCAGCGTCCCTGGACCTGATCGCGGTCCTGCCGGACGGACACTACGCGCTCGCCGACCTCGGCGCGGCGCTGCTCGGCAACCCGTCCGTCGCGGCAATGATCGAGCATCACGCGATGCTCTACGCGGACCTCGCCGATCCGGTGGCGCTGCTGCAGTCCGAATCGGGGCCGACGCGGCTGTCCGGCTACTGGCCCTATGCCCAGGCCGCGGAGCCGGATGCGGCGGACGCCGACGCAGTCGCCGGCTACAGCGGCCTCATGGCCGCCTCGCAGGCGCTGATCGCCGAGGACGTGCTCGACGCCTATCCGCTGGCCGGCCATGCCTGCCTGATGGATCTCGGCGGCGGGGAGGGCGCCTTCGTCACGGCGGCCGCGCACCGCCATCCGCAGCTCGGCCTGATGCTGTTCGACCTCCCCGCCGTTGCGGTACGGGCGGAAACGCGGCTGGCGGCGGATGGGCTTAGGCCTCGCGTCGCCTGCCACGGCGGCAGCTTCTTCGCCGACGCGCTGCCACGCGGCGCCGACATCATCTCCCTGGTGCGCATCGTCCACGACCACGACGACGCGCGGGTCGCCACCCTTCTACGCGCCGCCCACGCCGCGCTCCCGCCGGGCGGCACGCTGCTGATCGCCGAGCCGATGGCGGGAACCCCCGGCGCCGAGCCGATCGGCGACGCGTATTTCGGCTTCTACCTCCTCGCGATGGGCAGCGGTCGCGCGCGCGCGCCGGCTGAGCTTTCGGCAATGCTGGAGACCGCCGGATTCAGGGGAATCCGCCTCGTCCCGACGCGTCGCCCGTTGCTGACGCGCCTCGTCGTCGCGACGAAGCCCGCGTAAAAGTGTAAATTATACTTGACGCTTTTTTTTGTCATTCTAGGATGACTACACCGACCGGCCAAGCAGAGCCGGGCGGGGTGGAAGGGCAAGGTTCATGGACGCGCTCGCCGTCGTTCTCGAGAAACCGGAGCAGTTGGCGCTTAAGCGCCTGACGCTGACCCCGGTCGCCGAGGGCGACGCGGTGGTCGCGGTCTCGTGGAGCGGCATCTCCACCGGCACCGAGCGCCTGCTGTGGACGGGCCGGATGCCGAGCTTCCCCGGCATGGGCTACCCCCTGGTCCCCGGCTACGAGTCGGTCGGCACGGTGGTCGAGGCGCCGCGCGGCTCCGATCTGACGGTCGGGCAGACCGTGTTCGTGCCGGGCGCGCGCTGCTTCGGGGCGGTGCGCGGCCTGTTCGGAGGCGCCGCCTCCCACCTGATCGTTCCGGCCGGGAAGCTGGTGCCGGTCGATGCGGCCCTCGGAGACAAGGCGATCCTGCTGGCGCTCGCCGCCACCGCCTACCACGCGATGGCGGGCAACGGGCCGGGCGAGCGCGCGCTGATCGTCGGGCACGGGGTGCTCGGGCGGCTGCTCGCGCGGCTCTCCAGCCTGTCGGGCGCCGTTCCGACCGTCTGGGAGACCAACCCGATCCGGGCGCGGGGTGAATTCGGCTACCCGGTCGTCCATCCGGACCAGGACGAGCGCCGGGACTACGCCACGATCACCGACGTCAGCGGCGACGCAAGCCTGCTCGACACGCTGATCGGCCGGCTGGCGCCCGGCGGCGAGATCGTGCTCGCCGGCTTCTACGAGGCGCCGCTCAGCTTCAGCTTCCCGCCGGCCTTCATGCGCGAGGCGCGCATCCGCGTCGCCGCCGAATTCCGGCCGCACGACCTCGCGGCGGTCACCGCGCTGATCGAGCGCGGAGCGCTGTCGCTGGACGGCCTCGTCACCCACCAGCGTCCGGCGGCGGCGGCGGAAGATGCCTACCGCACGGCGTTCGGTGAGCCCGAATGCCTGAAGATGATCCTCGACTGGAGGAACGCATGAACATGCACCTGACCAACGCCGCGCTCCGCGCGGAAGCCGCCATCGAGCCCGATCCGGTCGTCACCGCGCCGGCGAAGAAGGAGACGCAGATCATCGCGATCTACGGCAAGGGCGGCATCGGCAAGTCGTTCACCCTGGCCAACCTCAGCTACATGATGGCCCAGCAGGGCAAGAAGGTCCTGCTGATCGGCTGCGACCCGAAGAGCGACACCACCTCGCTGCTGTTCGGCGGCCGCGCCTGCCCGACGATCATTGAGACCTCGACCAAGAAGAAGCTCGCCGGCGAGGCGGTCGCCATCGGCGACGTCTGCTTCAAGCGCGACGGCGTCTACGCGATGGA
>NZ_CAXTBY010000131.1:0-9365 GCF_964242245.1 uncultured Methylobacterium sp.
CCGGCAGCGCCAAGCCAAGGATGGAAGCACGCCCGCACAAAACTGCAAAGCTGGCCCGCCCGGCAAGCGGACCCGCTTACGCGAGCGCACAGGGTCGACGACGCGACGCCAGATCACGGCACTGAGCTTGATGAGTCCGTTGTCTTTGGTGATTACCTCCTGTTGCTCAATCCTTGCAGTAATCACGCGTAGGTGGATCTTGATTTGGTGCTCAGCGAACGGAACGAGCCAGTAGAGGCTGGGTTTGCGCAGGGTGTGATAGCGTCCGAGCCGGAACACGACGGTGCGCTCGCACCGGTTGGCGATGCGCAGACCGAAGGCGAGCAGGACGACGACTACAATTGCGACATCCGTGCGATCTTGAAAGGCGCAGCCGACCCGTGTTCAGTCGCTCGCTCCGCCAGCCCCGCCCCGGCCCCCGGCCCCGCCAGCGACCCCTGCGCCGCCGCCGCCGCCGCGTCCGCCTCCGGCGCCGGCGCCGGCACGTCCACCTTGGCCGCCGATGCCGCCGGAGATGCTGGCGCCGTCCCGGCCGTTACCGTTCCCGCTGGTGTCGGAACTGCGCCGATCCCGCGATCCGCCGTCGAGCGCCATGAAGTAATTGGCGCAATCGAACGGCCGCAGGCCGTCGGGTCCGCTCGCCCCGCCACCGGATTGCAGCAGATCGATGCAGTACTCCGTCAGGGGTCCGTCGTTGCTCGTGTCGCTCGGGCTCGCGCGGCCGTCAACACGGCCGGGCCTGCCGCCACGTCCGCCCGGCAGGCCGGGCAGTCCGGCCCCATCGCTCGACCCCGCGGTCTGAACGATCGGGCGCGCGCCCGAGGGTGAGGCCGGCATGGCGAAGGCGGATAAGGCGGCAACGGCCGCGGAGCCGAGCCCGACGAGGGGAACGAGTACGGTTTTCATCGTGATCACCTCGGTTTGGAGATCGAAATCCTGTTTTGCTTGGATGGCATCGGGGATCGCGCCGCATCCGACGCGATCCCCGTCCTGTCAGGATCAGAAGCCGTTCCCGCCCCGGCCGCCGTTGCCGCCTTGGCCGCCGAAGCTTCCGTTGCCGCCGCCCCCGCCGGCCCCGCCGTGGCTGTTGATCCCAGCAGCCGATCCGCCGCCGCCGCCCGACCCGCCGGCGCCGTGGTTGAAGCCGTCGCCACCGCGACCTCCGCCGCCGCCCGTGGAGTTCACGCCGATCGCCGAGCCACCCCCGCCGCCGCCGCCGCCGGCGCCGTGGTTGAAGCCCCCACCGCCGGCCCCGCCGCCGCCGCCGCGGCCTCCGAAGGCACCTGATCCGCCGTCGCCGCCCCCACCGCCGCCGCCGTGGTTCTTGCCGACGCCGCCGCCGCCACCGTCGCCACCGACGCCGCCGAAGCTCCCGCCTCCGCCGAACCCGCCCGCACCGCCGACTCCGCCCTGCGCGAAGGCCGGCTGCGCTACCATCAGGGCGAGGGTCGAGACGATCGCGATCACAGACTTCTTCATGATAGCCTCCTCTGAATACTGATCAATTGCTGCGGGGAAACTGATTGTCTTTTGCTTGACTCGGACAACAGGCTCGATCGTCGCGACGCTACGATATGCCGTATTCGATCCTGATTCTGCTGATTTGATTTTCTGTTCGATCGGTCTTCTTGCCGGATCTAGAGCGAATCAACCTGCTCGATGCATTGATGATTTGTATAAATCCGGTGAACAAGATCTGAACATTTTTCGCTCTTGTTCGCTCCCGTGAACGGCCACGAATTCGTATTCGATAGCGCTCATCGAGATGTTTTTGCAGAGCACAATTTCGTTTCTCGCAAGCGCAGTATTTGTACTGCAATGCGCTCGCCGGGAAACGTCCGAATGCTCTGTTAAACGAATATAAACGGAAATCAAAATTTGCATGTGCATTTCCACACGTCCGGATGATTTTCGGAAATCTGGGGGTTCGTCCCGAGTGTTGGGGCCATCGCGAAGGGTGGGCTCAAATCTGAACGTGGGTGGCTGTCTCGTGGAGAACCACGATCGACATGATGAACCTTGATCTCTCCGCGATGGAGCCGATTCCGTTCGATATTCCAGGGTTCAAGCCCGTTCCTTGAAGCCGAGAACAGTATCTGAAATGCCGCAAGGCGTCTGGAATCTGCGATGCGGCCGAACTCCGGCGTCGTGCAGGCGGCGTCGTACCCTATCGTGCCGGAGAGCGAATCAGTTTGGGAAACGGCGCGATGCGGCTACGCCTGTTCGGCGTCATTCTGGCGATCGGCGGAGCCCTCGCCGCGTCTCCTTCGCGCGCCGCGGACCTTCCCGTGCGTTCGGCGGTCACGCCGGTTTTCGTCGAGGCGGGCTGGTCGGGCTTCTACTTCGGCGCCCAGGTCGGGGCGATCGTGGACGGGGCGCGTGGCCGGACCGTCGCGCGTGGTGACGGCGGCCTCGTGGTGCCGCCGGGCTTCGGCGGACGGGGCGGGCGCACCGGCAATGCCGTCGGCACCATCGCTGCGCGTGACCTCTTCACCGGCGGTCATCTCGGCTACAACGTGCAGAGTGGAGGCCTCGTCTACGGGCTTGAGGGCGATGTCGACCTGCTCGGCCCGGCCGACGACCTGCTCGGCAGCATTCGGGCACGCCTGGGCTTTGCGACGCCGCAGTTCCTGATCTACGGCACCGCCGGCGCAGCGTTCCAGTCGGTGGGAAGGCGCGTGGTCGGCGCTTTCGTCGGGGGCAATGGCGGCAACGGAGGCAACGGCGGTCCGGCCGGTGACGGGGGTGCCGGGGGCAACGGCTTCGGATCGCTCCTCGTCACGCGCAACGGGGCGGACCGGACCGGCTTCGTGGGCGGCGGCGGCATCGAGGTTCGCCTGTCACCGCAGGTCGGCGCGGGGATCGAGGCGCTGTATTACGTCTTCGACGGCGGACCCGCCGGAACCGGCCTGTCGCGCGATGTCCTGACGGTGCGCGGCCGGCTGAGCTTCCATCTCGACCCGGCCACCGGGCCGGGGTCGATCCCGGAACCGGCGGCCCGCTGGGCAGGCGGCTACGCAGGCGGCCATCTCGGCGGCCTCTACGACCTCAGCCCCCGCATCGATCGTGTCGCCCTCGCCAACGGCGAGGCGGGAACACCTGGCCTGCGTGGCATCGACGGCGGCGGCGGCGGCGGCGGGGCGGTTGCCTTCGCGGGGCTTCAGAGAAACACCGCCCTGCTCGGCGGCGTGCATCTCGGCTACACTTGGCAGGCACCCGGCCTCGTCTATGGCGGCGAGGCCGATGCGAGCTTCAGTCCCGAAGACGCCTACAGCGTCCTCGGGACCGTGCGCGGCCGGGTCGGCGTCGCCACCGGCGGCTTTCTCTTCTACGGGACCGGCGGCCTCGCCCTGGACCGCGACGCGGGCGTGCGCGGCGTTTTCGCCGGAAACGGCGGGGCAGGCGGCAACGGTGGCGCCATCATCGCGGCTCCTGGAGGCGCGGGCGGGGCCGGCGGCGTGGCGCTGGCGATCCGGGCCGCACAGACGCGGGTCGGCTTCGTTGCGGGCGGCGGTGTCGAAGCGCGGATCAGCGAGCGCGTGAGTGCCGGCGTCGAAGCCTTGTACTATGATTTCGGCGACAGGGCGGTCCCGCTCCTGCCCGCTCCCGGTCGCAGCTTTGCTCCAGCAAGCGCATCGGATGCCTTCGTGGTGCGAACCCGCCTGTCGGTGAGTTTTACGCCCTGAGCTGCGTCGGGTGGTCGGCGAGCTTCTCGTCCGCTTGGCGGATGAACGTCGTCAGCGCGTCGCCAGGGCGGGCTGATGAACCTGCTCCGCCGTGCGCAGGGAAGCCTCCATCTCCGTGGCGAGGAGGCCATGTCAGCGCCGCGCCGCGGTCGTCGCCTCGGTTGAGACGGGCGTGCCCGCGGGCAGTAACGCCTATCATCGGGTATTCCTGACACGCCGACCGGATTGTTTGAGCCCTCATTCACGACTGACGGCAAAACACCCTTCGTCACGGCCGCCCCCTCGACCGACTCTCCCGACGCCCGCATCTGCCGACGGCGATCGAGGTGGTGCTTGTGCGAAACCGCACAGGGATCATCACTTCAGCATCTCAGCCGGCAGCAACGCCTCATGCCATGCAGCGCCATTTCCGCCGATCCAGGCGGCGCGCAGCTATGGCGCCGCTCGTTCACGAGGGGGCGTCGAAGCGACGGGAAGTGCAGAAAATCCTTTATGACGAATGGGTTGCGGAAGGCGATGCTTCCGCTCCAGCGAAGTCCATCGACCTCGCCAAGCGCGAAATCGGACGACAATAAATACTGCATTCAATTCAGATGCGAAGGATAAATTTTCCCCTACAAAAGCATTCAGACTACATTCAGTGGTCGTGGATCAATCATTAACCATGTTCACGGGGCGAGTTTATTCGAAAACAAATCGAATAATTGCCATGAGGCGCTAGATCACGCTACGCTTAACAGCAAAAACACTTCCGACTGAAAGCGCTCTGAGAGCGAAGATATTTGGAAGAAGGCTTCTGAAACTTAACATCTCACACCATGCAACAGGAGGTCATCATGAAAAAGTCTGTCATCACCACCGTCTCGGCCCTCTTCCTGATCGCCGCTTCGCAGGGTGCCTTCGCCGCTGGCGGCATCGGCGGCGGCGGGGGCTTCGGCGGAAGCGGTTCGTTCGGGGGCTCCGGCGGAAACGGCGGGTCCGGCGGCGTCGGCGTCAACCACGGCGGCGGGGGCTTCGGCGGCGACGGCGGCTCGGGTGCATTCGGCGGACGCGGTGGCAACGGTGGCGGCGGCGGCGGCGGCTTCAATCACGGCGCGGGCGGCGGCGGCGGCGGCGGAGGGTCGGCGATCGGCTTCAACGCGCGTGGCGGCTCGGGGGGGCTCGGCGGAAACGGGTTCTTCGGGGGGGCCGGGGGATCGGGCGGCGGTGGCGGCTCCGCGGCCGGGCCGAACACCCGCGGCGGGGCCGGCGGCGGCGGCGGATCCGGGAGCTTCGGCGGCCAGGGCGGCAACGGCGGCCGGGGCGGGAACGCCTTCTGATTTCACGCGATAGCGAAGGGCCGCCCCGGCAGAGGGGCGGCCCCAAGTGCTTTGTGCGTGACCCGACAAATGTAAATCACACGGCCATGCCCCGACGCGGAGATCTTCGATGAAACACGGTTTTGTCCCGGCTGCCGCACTGACGATCGTCTGCGTCTACGCGGCGCCGATGCAGGCCCTGGGCGCCGAGGTGTGGCTCCTTATGGCCGGGTCGAGCGATGGCGCTGGTCTGCCCGGGTTGCCGGGCGGCGCAGGCGGCAAGTCAGGTCGCGCGGCCAGCACGGATAAGCAGGGTGCTGCCCCTGATGCGGGCGCTTGTGGCGATGCGTCGAAGACCGGGACGCCTGATGCGGACGTTGGCATCCCCCCGGCTTCCGACTGCGCCGGGACGGAAGCAGGTGGACGTGACGGGGCCAGCGTAGCCGGGGGAGTCGGCGGCCAAGGCGGTCAGGCAGGAGCGGGCCCAAACGCCGGTCTCGGTGGTGCTGGTGGCGCAGGTGTGCGTGGGGGAACTGGAGGCCGCGGCGGCAGCGGCGGTGCCAGCGATTGATCCCGCCGGCTGTCGAGACCAAGTCCGGCACGCTCTCGGGCACGGCGGTCGCCACGCGGCGCTCCGACGAGACGACGCTTCAGATTAGGGTCCCGAAGTCGTCCCGCTGCGGCGGAGCGACCGGGGTGAACAGGCTCCGGTCCCACGTCAAGGTCAAGGGACGGCCGCCGTCGAGGCAATCGGGACGGAGCCTCCCGCGGTTTCCCGGGCACCTCTGATACGCTTACTCGTGGGCGCGGATGGTGTTTGCCAGCAACGACGGGCGTCCACGCCCGCGTTGAGGCGTGAGCGGTGGCGGGGCTGGAACGCAGCGGCCGGGCGCAGATGCAGATCGCGGCCGAGTCGGCATCCAGCCGGCCAGGCTGCCCATCGCTCAACCTCGCCGACCATTCCGGCCGAGCCACCCAGCTCCACGGCCAACCCGCCACAGACGTCTTCACCAGCCTGCCAGTCTTACAGGCGGAATTCATTCTTAGGCATTGCCTGCGTTCGTCGCCTGCGGATACTGGATTTCCGCCTGCATTCGGTTCGTGGAATGCTTCTGATTTGTGTACACAAGGTACACGGACTGCGACAATCCTGCTCACTGTGCAGCCATGTGATAGTCCGTGGTGGCGCCGAGGGATCGTCCCGTAGGCAGGGCAAGGGATGCGTTAAGACGGGCGGCAAGAGCGCCGGCATCGAAGTCAGGGATCGGACACGGAAGATCCTCGATCGGAACCGGATCGCGGACGCGGCCGATGAGGGTGGCTGCGGCCTCGGCGACAACGGCCTCGATCGCGGTTGCCAGAGCATCCGGCGTCGCGTGCTCCAGCGAGACGATTCCGGGACAGCGTCGCGAGAGATCCTTCGCGTCGGCACCGTTGGTGATCGTCAGGAGGCCGGCTTGCGCCATTTCCAGGGGCGAGTAGCTCCGATGCGGCGACAGCATCAGCGAGATCCCGACCGAGGCACGGGACAGGAGGTCGGCGTAGGCCTCGAAGGAGAGCTTGCCGACCACCTCCAGGTTCTCGATCCCACCCGCCCGGTGGGCCGGATAGGCTTCGCCGGCCGACACGATCCGCCAAGCCCGCGCCGACATGGGATCGGCCTGCTGCCACCGCAGAAGCGCGGCGCACAGGGTCGGGAAGGCGTTGCGCGGCGTGCCGGGCCGACCGTAGACGACGATGATCCGTTCGCGCACCTGCCGCGTCAGGCCGCTCGCGATCGCCGGGTTGAGGACGAAGCGGACGACCTGCGCACCGGGCAGGTCGTAGCGGCGGGTCATGAAGCCTGCGAGTTCCTCCGAGTTGATCAGCGCGATCGTCCTCGCGCCGTGCCCGTAGGTTTCGCGGGCGAGCGCGTGCTGGGCCGACCAGCCGTAGAAGTCGGGTTCGCGGTCCTGGATGAGGTAGACCACCGGGTGCTGGGCGTCGAAGTAGGCACCCTGCACGCCCTGCCAGCAAAAGGCGGCGGCTGCGGTCCACCAGGCGGTGGCAAGGAAGATGTCGTCCCGCCGGAGGCCGAGTTCGCCGCTATCCGGATCGGTCAGATCGACGACGACGCGCGGGAAGGCATCCGTCGCGCCCGCCTGGACGAGGAGATAGTCCGGGAAGGCCGCCATCGCGCGCAGATCGACCCCGTGGTTCCGGCACAGGATTCGGAGGTCGTGGTCCGGCCCGAGGGCGGCGGCGATCGCGGAGAAGATCTTGAGGGCCGTCGCAACCCCGCCGAAGATCTGCTCGAGATCGAGCGTCGGGATCACGAGGTTGAGGCGCGGCCGCGGGCTGCGGTCGCGACAGGTCGGAATCCGCGCGACCTCCGGGATCAGGCCGCGCCCGGAGAGTGCCTCGACGCGGTTGTGCAGCAGGCTGCGCCCGACCCGCGACAGGTCGGCGTCCAGCGTATCCGGCCCGAGGACGGGCACGCGGGTCTCCGGCGCGGGGGCGTCGGCAAGCCCCACCTTGACCCAGCGATGGCCGCTCCGCTCGGCCGCGAGCAGGATCGTGCGCTCGACCGCCTGCGCCAGGGTGCCGTCGACCTGGGCGGCTTCGTCGGGGAAATCGGCAAACGACAGATTGAGGTCGAGCAACGGGCGGAGCGCCGCGCTGCGGCCCCAGTAGAACGAGCCGGAGGGAAACTCGAGCAGCAGGTCCTTGGAGAGCGACAAGCCTGCCCGGCGCATCAGGTCGCGGGCGATGTCGTAGTTGCCGCCCCAGTTGAGGCGTGGGCGCACCGGCTCGAAATGCTCCGGGAACACGATCCCGACCTCGGGCTCGGCCAGGAGCGCGAGGGTGGCGGCGACGATCTCCGGCGAGCCGAGAACGTGGCGGAGGAGGTGATCCCGCCAGGGAGCGAGCCGACGCCGTAGACGACGAGGCGGTTCATCGGGAGATGGCTTCCCGGACGGCCGCGGCGATGCGCGCGGCTTCGGTGCCGGCGACCTCGGGCTGGACCGGCAGGCTCAGGAGGCTCGCCGCGAGCCGGTCGGTCACCGGCATCGGCGCGGCATCGGCGAAGGCCGGGTGCCGGTGCAGGCCGGGATCATAGTGGATCGCGGTGCCGATCCCGCGGTCGGCGAGCGCCATGGCGAGATCGCCGCGGGCGGGATGGGCAATCGCGAACTGATGGTGGACGCTGCCGGGATCGTCCGCCTGCATCGTCAGCGGGTCGGCGTCGCTCAGCGCCGCGCGGTAGCGGCCGGTGATCGCCCGGCGCTCGCGGTTGCCCGCGTCGAGATGGGGCAGCGGCACGGTGAGGACCGCCGCCTGGATCGCGTCGAGGCGGCTGTTGAAGCCGAGCGTCCGGCTGATGCGGACGCCGTCGGCGAATCCGTATTCGCGGAACCGCCGCAGGCGCTGGGCGATGGGATCAGTGCCGGACGTGACGCCGGCGGACCGCCTCACCCCCGGTCGTTGATCCCGACGTAGTCGCGCTTGGCCGGGCCGACGTAGAGCTGGCGCGGCCGGCCGATCTTCTGCGACGGGTCCTCGATCATCTCGGCCCACTGCGCGATCCAGCCGACGGTGCGGGCGACCGCGAACAGCACCGTGAACATGTCGGTCGGGAAGCCCATCGCCTTGAGGGTGATGCCCGAGTAGAAGTCAATGTTCGGGTAGAGCTTCTTCTCGACGAAGTACTCGTCCTTCAGCGCGATCTGTTCGAGCTGCATCGCGACCTGGAGCAGCGGATCGTCGGTCTTGCCGAGCTCCCTCAGCACCTGGTGCGTGGTGTTCTGCATGATGCGCGCGCGAGGATCGTAGTTCTTGTAGACCCGGTGCCCGAAGCCCATCAGGCGAAACGGGTCGTTCTTGTCCTTGGCCTTGGCCACGTACTTGCCGACGTTCTCAGGGGTGCCGATCTCCATCAGCATCCTCAGCGCGGCCTCGTTCGCCCCGCCGTGCGCCGGACCCCACAGGCAGGCGACGCCGGCCGCGATGCAGGCGAAGGGGTTGGCGCCCGACGAGCCGGCGAGCCGCACCGTCGAAGTCGAGGCGTTCTGCTCGTGGTCGGCGTGCAGGATGAAGATCTTGTCCAGCGCCTTGGCGAAGACCGGATTGATCTGATACTCCTCGCATGGCACCGCGTAGCACATCCGCAGGAAGTTCGAGGTGTAGTCGAGGTCGTTCTTCGGATACACGAACGGCTGACCGATGGAATATTTGTAGGCCATCGCGGCAAGCGTCGGCATCTTGGCGATCATGCGCATGGAGGCGACCATGCGCTGGCCCTCGTCCGTGATGTCGGTCGAGTCGTGGTAGAAGGCCGAGAGCGCCCCGACGGAGGCCACCATCACCGCCATCGGGTGCGCGTCGCGGCGGAAGCCCGTGA
>NZ_CAXTBY010000132.1:0-4369 GCF_964242245.1 uncultured Methylobacterium sp.
GCCCTCAGCCGACAGACACCTCCGTCGTCCTCAAAAAGCTGAAGCGATGCCCCTGCCGGAATGTGCTGGCCACACTGCTGACGCATTCCGCCCGCTATCGGCCACAGAACGCAGAATAATCTACCGAGGCGTCGCTGATATGGACGAGATCGCTCTGCTCGGGCGTCGGAAGCCGGTTCTCAACCGTCGGTCGTTTCTGCTTGGATCCGCTACGAGTCTCGGCGCGCTGGGGCTCGCTGGTTGCGCAACATCGGACGGCTTGATCATCGCCGAGGCGGTGAAGGTCTACGGGCCAATGCCGGACGAGAAGTTCCCGATCCCGACGGTCGACATAAGCAAGGTCGATCCGAACTACTACCGCCGGACGGTTCACTACGACACCAAGGAAGCGCCTGGCACGATCGTCGTCGATACCGGCAATTTCTACGTCTACCGCGTTGAGGGCGACGGGGCCGCCACCCGTTACGGCACCAATGTCGGCCGCGATGGGTTTTTGTGGAGCGGTGACGCTTATGTCGGTCGCAAGTCTGAGTGGGCGACCTGGACACCGCCCAAGGAGATGATCCGGCGTCAACCTGAGGCCGCCAAGTACGCGCGTGGTATGCCGGGCGGCCTCGACAACCCGCTCGGCGCCCGCACCCTGCATTTCTACCAGAATGGCGCCTATACACTATATACGATCTACGCTAGCAGCGAGCCCGACACGATTAGCACCGGCATCACGAGCGGCTGTGTCGGCCTGCTCAGTCAGGACATGATCCACCTCTACGCACGAACGCCGGTCAAGACGAAGGTGGTCATCCTGCCCGCGTAATTACAATCCTTAGTCTCGCCCTGGACGCCGACCCAGCTCAGACGAGTTCGAAATTTATTGAAGTGCTTTCCCGATCGCGCCACTTCCGGACATTGGGGCCAGGCCGAATAGCAGACGTTCAGCTTTGCGCCGATCCCGGTCATTCGAAATCGTCTCATATATCCTTCGGAGCGGACGTCAGCGGCGCGGAGCCCCCCTCGTGTCAGTGGAAGGCAGCCCCGCATCAAGGTGGCCGTAAAGCCAGACAACGCGTCAATACAGACAAGCCAGCAGAGTCCAACAGGATCGACGATCCACTCTATCGATTTCGCACCGAGGCGTGTGGGCCGGAAGGCGCTGCGGCGCGATGATTGTCCGCGACGCTGAAATCGATCGCCAAAATGACGGCGGAGCGGTTGAACCTGTCGAGATCGGCCAATACGCCATTGATCTCAACGGAAGCTCGGTTAATGCAGCTCAATCGACCCTTCTTTAAGGTCTTCGGGCGGGCATGAGCGACGTCAGGCTTCGACCAAGCCACGCTACCGCGGCTGATGCCGAATGCGAACATCAGCCCTACATCTCTTTGACATTTCACCGGGACAGATCGACATGGAGTGCGGCGCTGCATTGAATCCCCAATTGTCAGAAAGACCTGGATTTCTTGTCCGCAGACTTCATCAGATATTTGTCTCGATCTACCTCGATAGCTGCAAGAATTTTGACACGACTCCCGTGCAATCAAGCGTGATGCAAGTCCTCAGTTTCTCGCCGGGACTTGACCAAACCTCGATCGCCGCAGAGATCGGGATGGACCGCACGACGACATCAAACGTCCTCGCCCGCCTCACGGCGCGGGGGATCATTCGTCGCGAGGTCCATGGGGCCGACCGGCGGAGCAAGCGCGCCTACCTCACGGCAACCGGTGAGGCGATGATTGCGGAGATGCAGACCGCCATCGAGTCCGCGCATCGACGCCTCCTGGCGCCCCTCGACGAGCCGGACCGCAAAGCGTTCCTGTCGCAGATCAGGCATCTCGTCGAAGCCAACAACCAATTCGGCCGTACCGCCCTTCGACATTTTTGAGCGCATCCGGCTACGGCTCGACAGACCCGCGGCCGGGACGATCACGTGCCGACGTCGCGGGTGGCACGGTTCGTGCACAATGCTCAGTATGCTGATGGTCAGTGGCGAGGAACGCAGATGCGAAGCTCCGGCTCAGTCGTCGCGCCGATGTGGCGTCGCATCGCCGCGTCGCTGCTGGCCTTTCTCTGGGCGATCGCGCCGGCCCGAGCCGAGGTGTCGGAGCTGCGGATCGCGCGGCAATACGGCATATCCCATCTGCAGATGGCCTTGCTCGAGCATTTCAAGCTGATCGAAAGGCATGCGACGGACGTCGGGCTCCCGGATCTCAAGGTCTCCTGGACGCGCTTCAGCGATGGGCCGGGGATGAACGAGGCCCTCCTGTCGGGGAACCTCGACATCGCCAACGGCGGCCTGACTGCTCTGATCGTGCTCTTCGACAAGAGCCGGGGCGCCTATACCGGCCTCGCACCGCTGAGCGCGATGCCGGCGATCCTGATGATGCGCCGCCCGGGGGTCAGAAGCGTCGCGGATCTCAACGAAACCGATCGGATCGCGTTGGTCTCACGGGTCTCGATGCAGGCCATCATCCTGCGCATGTTCGCGCAGAAGGCTCTGGGCAAGGACAAGGCGACCGTCCTCGACGCACTTACGGTGCCGCTGCCTCACGCGGAGGCCATGGCGGCGCTGATCGCCGGCAAATCTGAGATCACCGGCCATTTCACGGCGGCGCCGTTCTACCAGATCGAGGAGGCGAAGGGGCTGAACCGCATCTTGAACTCCTACGACGTCCTCGGCGGCCCGGCGACCTACAGCGTCACGTGGGCGGCGCGCCGGTTCATGAGCGAGAATCCGACGGTCATCAAGGCCGTGCTGGCGGCGATCGAGGATGCGACGCGGATCATTCATGATGATCCGAAGCGTGCGTCGGAGGCCTACATCGCAGCGGAAGGCTCCTCTCTCGATCCGGCCCTCGTGGAGCGGATCATCCGCGATCCCGAGAACATCTTCACCACCACTCCGCAGAAGGTGATGACGTTCGTCGATTTCATGGCCGAGTCCGGAACCGTCAAGCAGCCGCCGAAGAGCTGGAAAGACCTGTTTCCGCTGCTGCAGGACAAGGGCGGATCGTGAGGCAGGCGACGATTTCGGACCGCGCCCCGACGCTTGATGCGTCCGCCGACACCCCGCTGTTGACGCTGGAGGACGTGACGCTGCGTTACGTCACCCGCGACCATCGCGTTACGGCGACTTACCGCGTCGGTTTCGAAGTCGATGCCGGAGACCGCTTCGTGATCCTCGGAGCTTCGGGGTGTGGGAAATCCACGCTGCTGAAGGCGATCGGCGGGTTCATGCGGCCGGCGGCCGGCCGGATCACTCTGAACGGCCGCACGGTGACCAAGCCGGGCCCCGACCGCGTCATGGTCTTCCAGGACTTCGAGCAACTGATGCCGTGGAAGACGGTTCGGGAGAACGTGATGTTCCCGATCCGCGCCACCGGCAAGTTCCGCGGGGCCGAGGCTTCCCGTCGGGTCGACGAGGCGATCGAGCGCGTCAAGCTTGCGCGGTTCTGCCATCTGTTCCCTCACATGCTGTCGGGCGGCATGAAGATGCGGGTGGCGCTGGCACGGGCGTTGGCCCTGGAGCCCGACATCCTGCTGATGGACGAGCCCTTCGCAGCCCTCGATGCGCTCACCCGCCGTGAGATGCAGGAGGATCTGCTGCAACTCTGGGAGCAGTTGCGCTTCACGCTCCTGTTCGTGACGCATGCGATCGACGAGGCGATCATCCTCGGCTCGCGCGTCCTCGTGCTGTCGCCCCATCCCGGCCGGGTCCGGGCCGAGATCGATGTCGATCGCTTCGGGTTCGATGCCCTCGGGCATGAGGATTTCGGACTCGTGGAGCGCCGCATCCACCGCCTGCTCTTCGAGGCAGCGCGCGACCATGACGGAACCTGAAGCCATGACGGCTGCACGCGCTGGGCCGGACGGGCGGCGGCGATCCCCGCGACCGGAGTTCGAGCGCGACCCTATCGTTCCCGATCAGGCTGATGAGGTTGAGGTTCCGCTAACGGTCTGGGAGCGCCTGCGCGATAATGAAGGCGCGCGGCGCGCGCTCATCGTCGTCGCCATCGCCCTCGGCTGGGAATTCTATGCCCATTACATCGACAACCCTCTAATCCTGCCGACGCTGGGCGAGACCCTTGGCACGCTTTGGCGTGATATCGGTAGCGGGACGCTACCGAATCGTCTGATAACGTCTTTCCGGGCGCTGCTGCTCGGTTATGGCGTCGGCCTCGCGCTCGCGGCCTTGCTGACGACGCTTGCCGTCTCGACGCGCATCGGTTCGGATGTGCTGGCCACGCTCACCGCGATGTTCAACCCGGTGCCTGCCATCGCATTGCTGCCGCTCGCGCTGATCTGGTTCGGCCTCGGCCTGCCTTCGCTGGTCTTCGTGATCGCTCATTCCGTCCTGTGGGCCGTGGCGCTCAAC
>NZ_CAXTBY010000132.1:4469-9340 GCF_964242245.1 uncultured Methylobacterium sp.
GGGTCGCTGGGTCGTCGGCCACGACGGGCGCGGCCATACCCTGATCCCGAACGGCGTCGTGGTCTACGAGGGAGCCGAAGTCGTCTTCGTCGGCCGCGCGTTCGAAGGTGCGGTCGACAGCGTCATCGACGCCTCCGACAAGCTGGTCGCCCCGGGGTTCATCGATACCCACGTCCATTCGGGCCACCGCGCCTCGCACAGGCTGATCAGCGATGCGGGCAGGCCACTGTATTTCGGCCAGCCCTTCCTCGAGATCAGCGTGCCGAAGGAGGGGCGGGTGGTCTCCGGCGACCCGCGCTATCTCAAGCCCGGCGACGCCGCGGTGGCCGCGGCCCTCGAGCTGAACGCCACCTTCACCGTCGCGGAGTTGCTGCGCAACGGCGTGACCACGTTCGTCGAGTTCGGGAGCGGGATCGGCGTGCAGCGCGCGCTCCTGCGCGAGGTCGATCGTCTCGGCACCCGGGCCTACCTCGGACCCGGCTACGATTGCGGCCGCTGGGTCGGCGATCAGGAGGGCCGTCTGAAGCGGATCTTCGACCCGGAGGGCGGCCTGCGCGGGCTCGAGGAAGCCGTGGCCTTCATCCGAGAGCACGACGGCGCCTGCGGCGGCCGCGTCCGCGGCATCCTGGTGCCGCGCGAGGTCGAAACCGCGACGGTCGAGCTCCTCGCCCAGACACTGGCCTATGCCGACGAACTCGGTGTCCCCATGGCGACACACGCCGCCTACAGCGTGCTGGAATTCCACGACGTCGTGCGCGAACATCAGAAGACGCCGATCGAGCTGCTCGCCGGCATCGGCATGCTCCGCCCGACGCTCAACATCGGCCACGGCAACTTCATCGCCGACGACCCCAACCTGAATTACTCGGGCGCGCAGGACCTCGCCCTCATGGGGCATGCGGGCTGCTCGATCTCGCATTGCCCGATCAACATCGCCCGGCGCGGTCGGACGTTGCGGGATTGGCACGGCTATCGGAAGGCCGGGGTGAACATCGCGATCGGGTCCGACACCTATCCCCGCGATATGGTGATGAACATGCGCACCGCATCGCTGATGGGCAAGATCGTCGGCCACGACTACTTCAAGGCGCCCGCCGGCGAGGTCTTCGAGGCCGCCACGCTGGGCGGCGCCCGCTCACTCGGGCGCGACGACCTCGGACGTCTGGCGCCCGGCACGCGCGCGGACATCGTCGTCATCGATATGGCGGGACGGAACTCCCTGCGCTTCGGCCCGATCCGCGATCCGATCAAGAGCCTCGTGGAATGCGGCATCGGCGACGACATCGACACCGTCATCATCGATGGCGTGACGCGCATGGTCGGGGGGGTAATCCCAGGGATCGACATGGCCGCCCTCGCCGCCGAAGCGCAGTCCGCGGGCGAGGCGATCTGGGCGTCCCTGCCCGACTGGGACCCGCGCGGCCGGGACGCGGGTGAGGCATCCCCCTGGTCCTTTCCGCTCGCGGACCGTTGATCGATCGGGCAATGCACCGGATGACGCTTCCGCTGGCTACCAACGCACGCATGTACGCCATCACGCCCCAGGCGGCGATCGCCTGGGATGCCATCTTCAAGTGGCTCGCCGCGAGTACCGGTCTCCCCCTCGCGGCGCTCGATCATCCTCCGCCCGCGTCGCTTGCCGGGCTATGGTCACGACCGAGGATCGGCTGCGCCGTGATGTGCGGGTGGCCGTTCATCGAAGCGCATCCGCGACCGTACCTCCTGGGAACACCGATCCCCAGTCCACCCCGTTACCGCGGGCGGCCCCAATATTGGTCTGATCTCGTGGTCCGAGCCGACAGCACGTACATGTCGATAGAGGATACGTTTGGCGGCACGCTGGGCTGGACGATTGCGGACTCGCAATCGGGCTTCAACATGCTGCGCCATCACCTGATCGGACTGGGCAGCACGCCTGACGCTCCCCTGTACGCGCGTTCCGTCGAAGGGCTCGTCAACCCGCTTGGCGCGCTCAAGGCGGTGGTGGACGGTCGCGTCGACGTCGCGCCGGTCGACAGCTTCTGTCACGATCTCCTGAAGGCCGGGGACCATCCGGCCACCCGTGCAACGCGGACGATCGCGGCGACGGCCTCCTCGCCGATGCCTGTCCTTGTCGCCTCGCCGGACATCGGCGAGGGTGAGGCGCGCCGCCTCTCCGAAGCCCTCTGCACAAGTCATCGCGATCCGCAGATGGCACCGCATCTCGCCGCGGCCCTCGTCGAGCGCTTCGTAGTACCGGATACCGCAGACTTCGAGTATTGCCGCAGCATTGATCGCGCCGCTCGCGGGGCAGGCCACTTCGTCCCGATGTAGAGTTTCGATTCCATCAGATGTCATGCTCGGAAGCGGGCCATCCGCTACCGGCCAGCCCCGGTCATTCGGGCCGCTGAACTGAACTGCCCGGAAGCAGACGTTTCCAAATTCCGCAAAGGGTCAATCTCTACCGTACCTTCGGTGGTCTGCCACGCCGCCGTCGTGGCTGTCCGTCCTGCAACCTGCTCGCCGGCTGCCTTACCACTTCACCGTGCCGAGGAGGCGTTTGATCGTTGCCCGCCTCTTCACTTTCCGCAAAGACGCAGATCGATCCCGCCGGCACATCTCCATCATGTGCGCTCGTTGCCGTGGAGAATGCGTTTGGCGCTTCGGCGGGCTCGGCGGATGGTGATGCACCCGCCGACATGAGCGTGCCCGGGGTGGCGTGCCGTAGGTGCTCTCGAAGGCCGCGGCCATGACGGCGTTGGCGCCGCGTGCGCGTGCCATGATGCTCTCCGGTGTTTGCGGGTCAGTTCAGGGGATCGGTCGTCGCGTAGGACGCCACGATCGTGAGAAGAGCGAAGCGGACCGGCAGGCTGCCGGTCGCCTCGGCGTCGTCGGTCGAGGGCGCCTCGGCGTCGAGCCAGTCGCACAGGCCGCCGAGCGTACGATTAGCCGCGACCGCGGTGCCGATCGCGCGCAGCATGGCGTCGAGCGCCTGCTCTCGCGGCGTGCCCGCAGCCTCGCTCGCGGCGATCTCGACCGCGATGCGGTGCTCGAAGTGGTAGGTCAGCGGCGAGAGCGTCGTCTCGGGCTCGCCCGGGTCGCCGTCGCGGACGACCGCGAGCCCGCCGGGCGGGATGCGTTCGGCCTTGGCCAGGTTGCGCTTCACCTCGGCCGCGGGCAGCGCGCCGGCGATCAGCGTGCGCACCGCCGCGAGCACCGTCTCCCGCTTCGAGGTCACGACAGCGTCCAGTTCCGGGCGATGAGTGAGGGCACGCGGGCGGCCCAGGTATCGCCGGTCCGCCCGACGTCTAAACGCTTCCGGAGCGAGACCTGTGGGACGAGGAGGAAGATGACGGCGCTCGCCTGACCCGTGCGCTTCCGGTTCACCGTTACGACGTGCTCGACCCCGCGCCACTCGCGGATCAGCCGCGTCCCCACCACCGGCCGGTCGGCGCCGAGGGAATGCGGCCTCTTCGTCCTGGCCGGGTCCGGTCGGTCGTCGATCAGGGCGTCGAGCCGGGCCTGGTAGGCGGGCGGCAGACCGCCGTAGACCAGTTCCTGGATCCTGTAGGCGAGCGCTCGAGTCAGGAACCCGCGCCGGTAGGCTGGCGGCGGCTTGCCGTAGAGCTCCTTCCACAGCGCCTTCAACTCGGCGAAGCTCTTGTTTTGCAGCTCGGCGATCTGCTTCACGACCGGGTTGATCGGAACATGGGTGGTCACATCGGTTCTCCCTGCTTTTCCGGGCAGGTCGGACACATGCTCGGGTGGGCGGGGAAGTCGAGCAAACTCTCTCCCAAGTCATTGCATTCCCTGTCGGATCGTCCTCCGCCCCGCTCGGCTGCCGTCATCCGGACGATGCCCGCGAGCAGGATCGCGGCGACCTCGTCCAGGCGCTCGCGGCCTCGCGGGATGGTGGTTCGGGTCTTGTAGTCGATCGGCATCGCATCGGCGTTCGTGATCGCGTTCGGTCGCGATGAGGCTGGTGCGAACGCTCTCCGCCGAACAGGCCGTCCGGGGCTCCTGCGCGCATGATGTTGCGGCTGCGCAAACGTGCGGGATGGCGAAGTCATCCACAGGCGGCGTGATCCCGTGGAAAATCGACTCGACTCTCGCGATGCACAGTGAGAACATAAAAGGAACATAAACCCGATTGGCAGGTCCGCATCTTCGGGTTTAACGGTTCGCGTAAGGCGATGCAGGAGGGCGACATGGCGTTCGGGACGGCGGTGCGGGACAGGCGGGAGGAGCTCGGGCGGACGCTGTCCGAGGTCTCGGTCGAGATCGGGATCTCGATCGCCTACCTGTCGCGGATCGAGCGGGACCGCGAGAACCCGCCTCGCGACGAGCTGATCGGCAGGATTGCCTGCGCGATCCGCATGCCGGTCGACGAGGCCTTCGCGGCGGCGCAGCGCCTTCCGCCCGACCTCCAGGGCCGTGTCGGCGACGTGATCGCTGCCTACAGACGCCAGTCGCGGTAAGCCCAGCCATGCGTTGCGTTGTTCTGCACTACCCTCATCACCTGCCGTCCCGGGAGCCGCGCCGGCTCCGGACGGTGGAGGTCTGGCGCGTCGGCGAGGATGCACGAACCCGAATCTGCGCGAACCCGCGCCGGCCGAAGGTCGAGATCGCGCAGCTGATCGCCCGCGCCGGTCGCCTCGCTGTGAACGGCCTCACCTTCGACACCCACTGGGAATGTGGCCAGGCGGTCGCCGACGAGGCGGGGTGCCCGGTGCTCGGCGCCACCGAACACGACCCGTCCGTGCCGGACGCAGTGATGATCTACGTCAACGCCCACGAGATCGGCGACCGCGACGACCTTGCGCGTTCGACCGCCCTTCACGAACTCGGGCACGCGGTCTTCGACGCGCCGTCCTGGATCGAGCGCGCCCGCA
>NZ_CAXTBY010000133.1:0-9059 GCF_964242245.1 uncultured Methylobacterium sp.
CGGCGGCGTAGCCGAACATGATGCCCTGGTCGCCCGCGCCCTCGTCCTTGTTGCCCGCCGCGTCCACGCCCTGCGCGATGTCGGCCGACTGCGCGTGCAGGTAGATCGCGACCTCGTTGTTCTTCCAGTGGAAGCCCGCCTGCTCGTAGCCGATGTCCTTGACGGCTGCGCGGGTCAGGTCCTCCAGGTCCTTGAAGGTCACCGAGTCGGGCCCGCGCACCTCGCCGGCGATGACGACCCGGTTCGTCGTGGTCAGCGTCTCGACGCCGAGCCGCGCCTCCGGCATCGCGGCGATGTAGGCGTCGACCACGGTGTCCGAGATCCGGTCGCTCACCTTGTCGGGGTGGCCCTCGGAGACGGACTCGCTGGTGAACAGGTAATCGGAACGCGGCATCTGGAGGCATCCCCGCTCTCGGGCACGCCCTCCTGATCGCGGCGCTCGACCCGGTCGAAGCCTCGGGTTTCGCATCCGCGTCCGGAACGGTCAAGGTGGAGCGCCGAACGAATCCGCTATATCGAACGAAGCGGCCGGAGGAACGGAAGGGTTCAGGCCTTGAGCTTGCGGTCGAGGGCCTGCACCACCGCGGCCAAGTCGCGGCGGGCGCTCTCCGAGAAGTGCTCGCTCACGTGCTGGGCCACCACCTCGGCCAGCCCCTGCCAGTCGCCGCCTTCGACGTAGGGCCGCTGCCGCTCCTCGCCGAACCCGTCGGCGGGGACGTCGTCGAGGCGCGGCATGCCCTGGAAGAAGTGGTCGAGCGGCACCCCCGTCATCCGCGAGAAGATGTCGAGGTGGACCGCGCTGATGCGGTTGGTGCCCTTCTCGTACTTCTGGAGCTGGGCCGCGGACATGCCGAAGCTCTGCGCGACCCGCCTCTGGGTCAGGGACGCCCTCCGACGCTGCTCGGCGATGCGCTGCCCGACGTAGGCGTCGCGTTGATCGGTCTTCTGGCCCGCCATGGAACGTCTCGTATACCCCTCCGGCCGCGCGCCGATCGAGCGCCCAAGGCCGTGCCGAGGCAAGCTTAGCCGCGCCTGCCTGCCTTGTCACGACATGACGGCGGACATACGCAGTCTGTCCCGCATGTTCGTGGGACGGGCGCGGCCCGCTCGCTGGCCCGCCGCGAGGGTCGGCCTACGTCAGTTCAGGCGCAGGATCGCCGCGTTCAGGAGCGTCGCGAAGCCGACCCAGGCGGCGTAAGGCACCAGCAGCCACGCCGCGGGACGATCGAACCGCCACGTCAGCCGGATGGTCCAGAGCACCATGGCGAGGAGCGCGGCCACCACCGCCAGCCCGGCGCCGACGGCGTGGGCGGCGAAGAACGTCGGCGTCCAGGCGGCGTTGAGCGCGAGCTGCGCCGCGAAGGCGGCGAGCGCCAGCCGCCACCCCTGTCGCGATGGGCCGGTGCGGGGCCGCGCGCCGAGGAGCCGCCAGAGCGAGAGTGCGATCAGCACGTCCAGCGTGGCCCAGGCGATCGGAAACGCGGCGTTCGGCGGGTTGAAGGCGGGCTTGGCCAGACCCGCGTACCATCCGGGAATCTCGGGCCGCGTCGCCAGCGACCCGACCAGCGCCGTCGCGGCCACCGGCAGGATCGCGGCCGCGAGCCGCGGCCAGCGCGGGAGGGCCGGACCTCGGGGAACTCGGGTGGCGGACGGCATGATGTCCTCGGCGTCAGACGCGGCGGGCAGGTGACTCGGTTCGACACGCGGCGCCCGCTGAAGCTGATGCGTCCACGGTCGGCAGCCAAATCGGTTCGCCTTGTGTCGTCCGCATAGGGTGGGGAGCGGACATGCCACACTCACTGCGGGGCTCGCGCCGCCTCGGGTAGCTCGGTTCGGTCCACGACGTGGCGTGTCACGAACTCGCCGACCCGCGCGAACATCGCGTCCCAATCGTTGATGCCACTCGACGGCAGCCAGACGAACAGGGGCCAGCTCTCGATGTAACCCTGTAGCTCGCACATCGACCCCGCCCGGGGAACCTCGGAGAACCACGTGCAGCGGACAGCGTGGCGCAGGGACCCATCCGCATTGCGCTTCGCGAAACTGCGCGGCACCGCCCGCGATTGGATCAAATGACAACAGACCCTAGCTCTGCGTCACCGTGCACCAGAATAGCGTAGCGGCATCCGGCTCATGCCCCATGTCTTACGTTATGTCACTCAGTTCAACCGCTGAAAGCACTGTGAACCGCGGGCCTTATATCCAGGGGGGCACTTGGCTTTACCCGTAGCCTTGTAGATCTTTCCCTTCGAACCTGGATTACAGCTTGGTCCGCATATCGTTCCGCTACTTTGGGCACTCACCGAACCAGCGCTCAATACGCACATAGAACTTGCTACCATGATGCACAATGCAATCTTCATGACGGAAATCCTGCTCTAAAAATGGGCGTAGCAGTCTTCCGTTAATACGAGCGAACTGTCAAGGGTCTCGCTGGAGATCTAGCTGCGATCTGCATTATGGGAACAGGAGAATACAGTATCGATCAGGTAATATTATTGGGGCTGATTCGAAGTATTTTCCAAATAAAATATTACGTGGGTCGGAAGCGTTGTCTGGCACCTCTTAAACAGCGGTTATTCAATAGAAATTGCGCTCGACACGACCCAGACCGTGGCCGGTTTCGTCCGCGACGGCATGACGGCGCGGCGGGCACTGGATCGCGTCCTGCTCCACCGGGAAGGCTCCCCGGTCGCCGGACGGTGCTAGGTTAGGTGCGCCGGGGCCGCGGCCGGCTCGATGCCGGCAAGGCGCCTTCCGCCCAGAAGGGCGGGCCGCCCCAATGGCGGCCCCCGCTCACAACTGTGTTGGTCTGCTGTGGGTCGCAAACGGAGCGTACTGCCCAATTTCGATTTCAAACCGAGACGCGACAGGCGGCAGGTTCGGGTTGCGGTTCCGGCCCCGTTCGTGTCAGGCGCGCCGCCACGAAGCCCGTCAGCCCGCGGAGGCCGCCATGACCCGACCCGATGCACCGGACCGGACTGCCGAGACCAGCGCGCGCGTGGAGGATTCACGCGCGCCCTGGGCGAAGCGGACACGCGCGGCCCAGGCGATGGGCCGCGTCGATCCCGCGACGCGGGCCGTGGTGGCGCCGCTGCACGTCTCGACCACCTTCATCCGCGACGCGGACAACGGCTACGCGTCGGGCTTCTCCTACGCGCGGCCCGACAACGCGACGGTGCGCGAGGCGGAAGCCGTGCTCGCCATGCTGGAGGAGGCCGCGGGGGCGCTGCTGTTCGGCTCGGGCATGGCGGCGGCGACTGCCGTGTTCCAGGCGCTCGAACCGGGCGACCACGTCGTCGCGCCCATCGTGATGTACTGGGGCCTCCGGCGCTGGCTGCGCGAGGAGGCGCCGCGCCGCCGGCTCGACCTCGACTTCGTGCCCGCCGACGACCTCGACGCGCTGAAAGCGGCGATGCGGCCGGGCCGGACGAAGCTCGTCTGGATCGAGACGCCGGGCAACCCGCTCTGGACCATCACCGACATCGCGGCGGCCGCCGGGATCGCGCACGCGGCCGGCGCGCGGCTCGCGGTCGATTCCACCGCCGCCTCGCCGGTGCACACGCGGCCGCTGGTGCTCGGGGCCGACCTCGTGATGCACTCGGCCACCAAGATCCTCAACGGCCATTCCGACGTGGTCGCCGGCGTGCTCGCCGCGCGCGCGCCCGACGCCTTCTGGGCGCGGATCGGCGCGATCCGCGCGGGCGGCGGCGCCATCCTCGGGCCGTTCGAGGCCTACCTGCTGATGCGCTCGCTCCGCACCCTGCACCTGCGCGCCGCGGCGCAGGCGGCGAGCGCGCAGGCGCTGGCCGAGCGGTTGGCCGCGCATCCGCACGTCGCCCGCGTGCTCTATCCGGGCCTGCCCGACGATCCCGGCCACGCGGTCGCGGCGCGGCAGATGGCGGGCGGCTTCGGCTTCATGCTCTCCATCCGGGTTGCGGGCGGCGAGGCGGCGGCGATCGCCACCGCCGCCCGCGTCGCCCTGTGGAAGCGGGCGACCTCGCTCGGCGGCGTCGAGAGCCTGATCGAGCACCGCGCCTCGGTGGAGGGGCCGGACAGCCCCTGTCCGCCCGACCTCCTGCGCCTCTCGACCGGCATCGAGGACCCGGACGACTTGTTCCGCGACCTCGACGCGGCGCTCCGGGCCGCGCACGCGGGCGGCCCCTGATACGATCTCCGGTCGATCGGTTCAGGGGTATCGTCTCCCGTCATCCGCGCGTCCTTCCCTCTCCCCGCTGCGGGAGAGGGTGGCCCGCGAGCTAAGTCGGGTGAGGGGAGCGCCGGTTCCGGACAGCGCGCACCCCTCACCCGACCCTCGCTCACGCGAGGGCCACCCTCCCCCGCATAGGGGGGAGGGAAGGCGCTCGACCCAACAGATCAACTGGAAACCGCGTGGGCGGGAGTGCTTTGCCTCGGAGCAGGGGCGGTGCGCGCGAATCAAACTTAGCCCGCGGCGGGGACCGGCGCGGCGTCCGCGCGTTGTGCCGGAGCATCCTTCCGGCGCCGCCGCGCCCCACGAGACCATGAGCAGACCCCGATGAGACGACCGCTTGCCGGCGCCTGCGCCCTCGCCGCCCTCGCAATCCCGGCCGGTCCCGCCCGCGCGGACGCGGTGCCGAAGCTCGACATCGAGAAGACCTGCAAGTCGGCCAACCAAGCCAACGTCAGCATCAGCGACAACGCCAGCGAGGAGGGCTGCCTGCGCTCGGAGCGCGAGGCCAAGCGCGAGGCCGAGCGGCACTGGGACGACTACAAGCCCGCGGCCAAGCGCCAGTGCGAGGCCCAGTTCACGGCCGGCGGCTATCCGTCCTACGTCGAGATGGTGACCTGCCTCGAACTCGCGAGCGGGACGGTGCCGTCGCAGCCGGGCAGCGGCGGCGCGGCCACCGGCGGGCCGGGCGCGCCCGCCGGCAAGGCGCCCCAGGAGTCCGGCGCGCGCAACCTCACCCGGGAGCCGCCCGCCAGCCAGCGCACCAACCCGATCGACGTGCTGGAGAACAAGTAGCGCCGCACGGCGGAGGGAGGGTGCGCAGCCTGCCTCACGCCTCGTCGGTTGCGGGACGCCAGACGCCCTGCGCCTCCCGCGGCGCCGGGCGGGCGGGGACCGACCCGGGGCGGCGCTCGGCGAGGTCGGCGAGTTCGGCCGGCCGCGCCGTGTCGTCGATCGTCAGGAACAGGCCGCGGGCGCGGGCGAGCCGCCCGAGGTCGGCGCGGCTCGTGAGCACGCTCGAGGCCGGGCTCGCGAGCAGGGCCAGGGCGACCGGCGCCATCCACAGGGCGAGCTGCGGGTCGCCGACGCAGGCGAGCACCGCGCAGAGCAGGGCGCCGACGACCAGGGCGTCCGCCTGGAGGCGGCAGGCCTCCCCCCAGCCGACCCGGCGGTCCTCGCGCACCTGCGCGTCCCAGCGCACCACCCGGCCGACGAGGGTCGAGAGCACGGCGCCCGCGGTGAACAGGGTCATCACCGGCCACAGCAGCACCCAGGCCGCCTGCTCCAGGGCGGCGCTTGCCAGCAGCGGGCCGGTGCCGCCGAAGGCCGCGCGGCGCGCGGGCGAGGCCAGCACGTGGGCAAGGCTCAGGAGCTTCGGCAGGACCAGCACGGCGACCGTCAGCGCCGCGAGCGCGTGCGCTGCGGGGCCGGTGCCGGTCAGCCCGTAGGCCAGCAGGCCGAGGTCGCCGGTGCGGGCGGCGAGCCACGTGCCGAGGCCGAGATAGGCGATCCACAGGGGCAGCATCGCGTAGGCGAGGATGCCGACGAGGAGGTGCCAGCGGCTCGCCGCGGCAAGCCCCGGCCAGGACAGGACGCGCAGGTGCTGCATGTTGCCCTGGCACCAGCGGCGCTCGCGCCCGAGGAGGTCGACGAGGTTCGTCGGCATCTCCTCCCAGGTGCCGCCCATCTCCGGCAGCAGGCGCACCTCCCAGCCGGCGCGGACCAGCAGCCCGCCCTCGACGATGTCGTGGCACAGGATCTCGCCGCCGAGCGGCGCGCGGCCGGGCAGGACGGGGAGCCGCGCGTGCTCGGCGAAGGCCGCGATCCGCACGATCGCGTTGTGGCCCCAGTAGCTCCCGTCCGGCCCCTGCCACGTCTCCAGACAGCGAAGCGCCAGCGGCGCGTAGAGGCGCACGGCGAATTGCTGGATGCGCGCGAACAGGGTGTCGCGGCCGGCCGCGTACGAGACGGTCTGGATCAGGCCGGTCGTCGGGCTCTCCTCCATCAGCCGGACGAGGCGGCGCATCGCCGGCCCGGTCATCAGGCTGTCGGCGTCGAGCACGATCATGAAGTCGTACTCGGGCCCGTAGCTGGCGCAGAACTCCGCGATGTTGCCGGCCTTGCGGCCGACATTCGCCGTGCGTCGCCGGTAGCGGACGCGCGGGATGCCGGGGCCGGCGGTCTCGCGCCACGCCTGGATGCGGGCGAACTCGTGCTCCTCGACCGCTGCGACCGCGCCGTCGCGGGTGTCGGACAGAACGAACAGGTCGATGTCGTCGGAGCAACCGTCCGCACGCGCCAGCGAGCGCGCCATCACCCGAAGTGCTGCGAACACCGCGACCGCGTCCTCGGCGTGGATCGCCACCACGGCCGCGGTGCGGCTGAGGCCCGAGGCGCGGATCGGCACCGTCTCCGCGCGGCGCTCCAGGGCCGACTTGACGACCGACGTGGCGCGGGCGCCCAGCGCCGCGGCGACCAGCCCGTAGAGGTACTGCCACGCCACGAACGCCTGCCACGCCATCACCACGCAGAACAGCGCCAGCACCGCGCCCCCGAGCCAGCCGCCGGCCGGGTAGGCGAGGTCCGCCAGGACGGCGATGGCCGCGCCGGTCGCGAGCGACGGGACCGCGAGCGCGAGGCGGCGCCACCGCAGCGATCCGCGTCCCCTTCGCCCCTGCCAGACCTCGACACGGGGCGCCGAGGGTGCGAGTGGCGCCGCGCGGTCCTGCGGCCGGTCGTCGACCGGGGCGGCCTGCGGACGCGGCGGGGTGGCAATGGGACGCGGAGACGACATGGGGCGCATGGAACTCATGGGGCGCATGGAACTCGAGCGTGAGGGACACCGGCCCGGGGCGCCCGGGGGCGTGGGGCCGATGCGCGAGGGCACCGAGACGCGAGGCGTTGCGCCGGGACCAGCCCGGCCGCAGGCTCCGCCGGAGGCCGGCGGGGCCGAATGTCCCTCCCGTCGCCGTGTTCTTCGAACCGCCCTGACGGCGGCTGCCGGCAGCCTCGTACCTAGCGCCATCGATCTGAATGGGGACCGAACGAGGGCGCAGGAGAGCCCCGGCGCGCAGGACGCGGGCGGCGCGCCGACGACCTTCGCGGACGTCGCCGCGCGGGCCGAGCGGCTGGCGGCCGCAGCCTACGTCCCCCCGCCCGAGGACCTGCCGGCCCCGCTCGCGGCGCTGACCTACGACGGGTACCGCGCCATCGTCTTCCGGCCGGCCGCGGGCCTGCGCCTCGGGCATCGCTTCAGCGCGCAGCTCTTCCACCGCGGCTTCCTCCAGCGCAAGCGCGTCGCGCTGTTCGTGCAGCCGCGGACCGGCCCGGCCCGGCCGGTCGCCTACGCGTCCGGCCTGTTCGACCTGGGGCCGACGCTCGCGGGCCGGAGCTTTCCGGCCGATCTCGGCTTCGCGGGCTTCCGCCTGCACTACGCCGCGACCGACGCGCCCGCCGGCCGGCCGCCGGGCTTCCAGGAGGAGTTCCTGGTGTTCCTCGGCGCCGCCTACTTCCGGCTGCGGGGGGAGGGCCAGGAATACGGGCTCTCGGCGCGGGCTGCGGCGATCGGCACCGGATCGACCGCGGGCGAGGAGTTTCCGGACTTCACCGCCCACTGGATCGTCGAGCCGGAGGAAGAGGCGGGCACGATCACCGTGCTCTCGCTCCTCGACGGCCCGAGCCTCGCCGGCGCCTACCGCTTCGACATCACGCCGGGCGATCCCGCGCGGATACGGGTTACCGCCGCCCTCCACCCGCGAAAACCCATCGCGCAGCTCGGCCTCGCGCCGCTGACCAGCATGTTCCTGCACGGGCAGAACGGGCCGGGCGCGCGGGGGGCCAAGCCCTTCGACGACTTCCGCCCGCAGGTGCACGATTCCGACGGACTCCTGGTGCGCACAGCCGGCGACCGGCTGTGGCGGCCGCTCACCAACGGCCGGCGCGATCCGCAGATCTCGGCCTTCCGCGCCGCGCCGCTCGAAGGCTTCGGACTGATGCAGCGCGAGCGGAATTTTGACGCCTACCGCGACGTCGAGGCGCGGCACGAGGCGCGGCCGGGCCTGTGGGTCGAGCCGGCCGAGGCACCACGGCCCGGGACGGTCGCGGCCGGCGTCTTCGCGTCGGGCGCGGTCCAGCTCTTCGAGATCCCCTCGGTCGAGGAGTACATGGACAACGTCGTCGCCGCCTTCGTGCCGGACGCGCCCGTCGTGCCGGGGCGGCCGATCGCGGTGGCCTACGGCCTGACGACGGTGGGCGCGGAGCCGGTGCCGCTGCTGGGCGCGCTCGCCCGCGTGGTCTCGACCCGCGTCGGCTCCGCCGAGCGCCTGCGCCCGACTGACCCGCCGAGCCCGGAGCGGCGCCTCTACGTCGTCGACTTCGAGGGGCCGGACCTGCCGCGCGGCGCGATCGACGCGGAGGCCGCGGGCATCGCGGCCGTGGTCTCGGCCACCGCCGGCACGATGCACGATCCGGTGGCCGCCCCCGTGCCGCAGACCGGAGGCTGGCGCCTCTACGTCGAGTGGCGCCCGCCGAACCCGCTGCCGCCGGGCGACGTGGTGCTGCGCGCGCACCTGACCCGCGACGGACGCCGCATCAGCGAGACCTGGGACGCGGCGGGGTGATACCGGCAGCCCTTGAAGCCGACGCCTCAAGGGCGGTCCGCCGCACGCATGGCAACGCGTGCGGCGGACGGCGGCAGAGGGAATCGGAATTTCAGGCCGTGGGTATGACGCGTCACCGAAGATGTCTCAGCCGGCGCGACAGGTCTCCTCTCCCCGTGTGCGGGGAGAGGCCCGGCTGCACCCCGTCGTGCAGGCGGGAAGCGAGAGGCGGAGCCGAAGCGACGGTGAGG
>NZ_CAXTBY010000134.1:0-8760 GCF_964242245.1 uncultured Methylobacterium sp.
GCCAAGTCCGCGATGATCGGCTCGCCGCCGATGTTCTTGCCGAGGCACAGCGCGAGCCTGTGCTTGCTGGCGAAGAAGTCGGGAGCGGACAGAAGCTCCCGCAAAAAGACCGTCTCGCGGGTCTCGTTCGGCAGCTCGATGCCGATGACGTTGCGGCCGGGCACCACCGCGACGCGGGCCGAGACCGCCGACATCGAGCGGGCGATGTCGTCCGACAGGCCGATGACGCGGGAGGATTTTGTGCCCGGCGCCGGCTCCAGCTCGTAGAGGGTGACGACGGGGCCGGGGCGCACGGCGAGGATGTCGCCGCGCACGCCGAAATCCTGCACCGTCTGCTGGAGGTTGAGCGCGTTCTGCTCCAGCACGTCGGCATCGACCTCAGCGCTCCCGCCCGGCTCCGGCATGGCGAGCAGATCGAGGGCGGGCAGCTCGTAATCGGCGTTCTCGACCGAGGCGATGGGCAGGTGCCGCCCGGCCGGGATCAGGTGCGGGCGCACGACTGCCGGCATTGCGGGCGCCGCGGCCGCGGGCACGGGGGCCTCGACGGTCTCGACCGGCTCGGGCTCGGCAGCGTCAGGACGTGCCGCGTCCTCCGGGACGGGCTCGGGCGCGGGGACGGCCCTGCCGCGCAGCAGGACCGGGCGCGGCGCGATCGGCACGGCCGCCGGCGCGGGCGCCGAGGCGACCTGCGGCGCGGCGATGTCGAATGCGGACGCGAGGGTCGTGACCGCCGGCAGAGCGTCGTCCTCGTCGGAGGATACCGGCATACCCACGACGGGAGGCTCCACGGCCGGCGCCTCCGGCACCGGCGGCTTGGCCGCACGGATCGCCGCGCGGGCCGCCATCGCCGACAGGGCCGGGGCCGAACCGTGCGCGACGCCTGCCGGCTCGACCGGGGAGGGGAGGGGGGCGGTTCCGGGGCCGAACACCAGGGCGAGTGCCGGCCGCGCGGGGGCCGCGGCCGGCTCGGGGATGATCACCGGGTCCGGGATGGCGCTGGCGTTGTCCTGCCCGTCCGTCGGGCGGAGCGGCCGGTCGAAGCGTACGAGCCGGTCGAGGACGTAGACCGGCGCCGGCGGCAGCGAGCGCAGGTGGGAGATGTCCAGCGGCACCGAGACGTAGCGCTCGACCGGGAACGATCCCGCCCGGGGCGCGGCGGGAACGGGATCGGGGCCGGCCGGAAGCGGAGGCGGGGCGTCGCGATCCGCCGCGGGCTCGGCCTCCAGGGCGGCCCAGGCCTCGACGGAGGACCAGTCGCCGGCCTCGAACCAGGGCTGCACGTCGGCCCAGTCCGGCAGCTCGGACAGGTCGCGGGCCTCGGCGGGCGCCGGAGCGGTCCCGGCGGAGAGCTCGACGGAGGGACGGGACGTGCGCCGGTCCGGCGTGCGGAAGAACCGGACGCCGGGGGGCGCGACGAAGGGCTGGCGCCAGAGCGGCATGGGCGGCCCGGGCGGCGGGGTCACGATCGCCCGTTCCGCCTCGGCGGCCTGCCGCGCGTCCGCCTCAGTCCGCGCGCGCGCCTCGGTCTCGGCGGCGAGCGTCGCGGCGAGGGCTGCTACCCGCGCCTGCTCCCGGGCGGCGCGCTCGGCCTCCAGCGCCCGCTGACGGCGCTCCTGCAGGATGGTGTCGGGGGTGCGGGTGTAGCGCACGGCCGGGGGGACGGCGCCCGGCAGCGGGATCGGCCGCGGTCCGAACCGGGGCCTGTCGACGTCCTCGGGCGTGATCGCGGCGGGCCGGCGCGGCGAGCGCACCAGCACGCCGGGGGATGAGGCGGAGGCGTCGATCCGGCTCTCGGGCCGGTGACCCTCCAGCATGTCGAGGCTCGCGCGGTCGTCGAAGACATGGTCGGGCCACGCATTCTCGGGAAATGCGCTCTCGGATCGGACGTGGCCGGACCGGCCTCGGCCCGCGTCGCGATCGGGGGAGGATGCCGCCCCGGCGTCGCGTCCGAGGAGCGTGCTCGGCGGGGTGAGCCAAGTCGGCGCCGGGCGCGTGCCGGCGATGGCGTAGCTCGGGCGCTGCGGGCCGCCGACGAGGCGGCGCGTCAGGCTCGCGCGCAGCGACATCAGCCGGTGCGCCAGCGCGCCGAGCGTCAGGCCCGGACGGTCGCCGCCGCGGCCCGGGCGGGCGGGGTCGCGATGAGAATAGGGAGGCCGGCCCGATGCGCGCATGGGTTCTCGAAAACACTCGAAACACGGGAAGCCGCCCCGGCGGGGACGGTGGAGCCGAGTTAGGCCGATCGTCGTTAACAAGGGTTGAAACGATGGACGGGACGGTGCCGCTGGAGGGCGCGGCCCGCACGCGCTAAGGTCGGCGCCTCCGCGTCGCTCGAAGGGCCGGCATCGCCTTGGCAAAGCCCGATCTTCCCGAGACCTTCCGGTCGCTCTACGCCCACGGCTTCGCCCGCGTCGCTGCCTGCACCGGCCGCAGCCACCCGGCCGAGCCGGAGCGCAACGCCGACGCGGTCCTGGCGCTCGCGGAGACGTGCCACGCCCAAGGAGCGGTGCTGGCGGTGTTCCCGGAGCTCTGCCTCTCGGCCTACGCGATCGAGGACCTGCTGCTGCAGGCGACGCTCCTCGACGCGGTCGAGGCGGCGGCGGCCCGGGTGATCGCGGCGTCGGCGCGCCTGCGGCCCCTGCTCCTCGTCGGCGCGCCGGTGCGCTGGCGCGGCCGGATCTACAACGTGGCGCTGGCGATCCAGGGCGGACGGCTGCTCGGGGCGGTGCCGAAGACCTACCTGCCGAACTACCGCGAGTTCTACGAGAAGCGGCACTTCGCGTCAGGCGCCGGGATTGCCGGCGCGTCGATCGCGGTCGCGGGCCACGCGGCGGCCTTCGGGACGGACCTGCTGTTTGCCGCCGACGACGTGCCGGGCCTCGTCGTCGGGGTCGAGATCTGCGAGGACCTGTGGGTGCCGGAGTCGCCCAGCATGCGCGCCGCGCTCCAGGGCGCCACCGTGCTCGCCAACCTGTCCGGCAGCCCGATCACCGTGGGCCGGGCGGAGTCGCGGGAACTCCTGTCGCGCGCCGCCTCGATGCGGGGCCTGTGCGCCTACGTCTACGCCGCCGCGGGCCTGGGCGAATCGACCACGGACCTCTCCTGGGACGGGCAGACCAGCATCGACGAGAACGGCGTGCGGCTGGCCGAAGGCGAGCGCTTCGCCGCCGGGCCGGTGGCCACGATCGCCGACATCGACCTCGACCTGATCGCCCAGGAGCGGCTCCAGAGCGGAAGCTTCGACGACAACGTGCGGCTGGACGCGGGGCCGGCCTATCGCCGGGTGCCCTTCCGGCTCGATCCGCCGGCAGACGATCTCGGCCTGAGGCGGCCGATCGAGCGGTTTCCGTTCGTGCCCGCGGACACGGCGCGCCTCGCGCAGGATTGCTACGAGGCCTACAACATCCAGGTGGCGGGGCTGGCCCAGCGGCTCGAGGCCACCGGCACGCGCAAGGCCGTGATCGGCGTCTCCGGCGGGCTCGACTCGACGCACGCGCTGATCGTGATCGCGAAGGCCTTCGATCGCCTCGGATACCCGCGCAGCGACATCCTGGCCTACACCCTGCCGGGCTTCGCGACCTCGGCCGGGACCAAGGCCAACGCCCACGCGCTGATGCGCGGCCTCGGCACCACCGCCGCCGAGATCGACATCCGGCCGGCGGCGCGTCAGATGCTCGCCGACATGGGCCATCCGTTCGCCGGCGGCGAGGCGGTCTACGACGTCACCTTCGAGAACGTGCAGGCGGGCCTGCGCACCGACTACCTGTTCCGGCTCGCCAACCAGAACGGCGGCTTGGTCGTCGGCACCGGCGACCTGTCGGAACTGGCGCTCGGCTGGTGCACCTACGGCGTCGGCGACCAGATGAGCCACTACGCGGTCAACGCGGGCGTGCCCAAGACCCTGATCCAGCACCTGATCCGCTGGGTGATCGCGTCCGGCCAGTTCGGCACGGAGGAGGGGCGGGTGCTGAGCGCGGTGCTCGACACCGAGATCTCGCCGGAGCTGGTGCCGGCCGACGCGGACGCGGCGCCGCAGAGCACGGAGGCCAGGATCGGCCCCTACGCGCTTCAGGACTTCAACCTGTTCTACACGCTGCGCCACGGCTTCCGTCCGTCGAAGATCGCGTTCCTGGCGCTGCACGCCTGGGGGGCGGTGACGGCCGGGTCCTGGCCGCCCGACTTCCCGGCGGACCGGCGGATCGCCTACGACCTCCCCGAGATCCGGCGCTGGCTGGGCGTGTTCCTCGCCCGCTTCTTCGGCTTCAGCCAGTTCAAGCGCTCGGCGCTGCCCAACGGCCCGAAGGTGTCGGCCGGCGGCGCCCTCTCGCCGCGGGGCGACTGGCGCGCGCCGTCGGACGGCTCGGCGCGGATCTGGCTCGACGAATTGGAGCGCAACGTCCCCGAAACGTGACCGACACAAACCGGACAGAGTGTGAGATTATCCACACGGTCAAGCTGATTTCGGCGCGCGGGCGCCGGCATCGGTTCGAGGGGTCGGCCAAGCGGAGGAACTCCGATGCGAAGCTACAACCTGTTCCGCCTGAAGAGCGTCGAGGGCCTGTGCTGCGCGGTGCCCGAGGCCTGCTCCGTGCCCGCCTTCCTCGGCGGCGGGCGCTGGACCTTCGGCGGCAAGCTCGGCGCGGACACCGGACTGCCCCTCGACTTCGACGGGCGCGCCGCGGAGACCGGCGTCCGCTTCAACGGCTTCTACCTGTTCCAGACCATGGATCGACGCTTTTTCTGAGGGGAAGCCGGAGAGTCGCGGGTCGCAGCGAGCTTTCCTTAAGGGCTGCCGTGGGATGATCGGTCAATTGGATCGATCTGGGGGCCGCGTTCATGCAGGCGGAGCATCATCGCAGCGAGGCGCGCCAGAGGGTCTTCCTCAAGGGCCGCATCATCTTCAACAACGGCGCGTCGAGCATGGATTGCCTCGTGCGCGACCTGTCCGCGTCCGGGGCGCGGCTCGCGCTCAGCCAGAGCGCGACGCTCCCCGAGATGTTCGAGCTCTACATCCCGCAGAAGGAGCGGACCTTCCGCTCATTCCTGCGATGGCGGCGGGAGGACGGCGTCGGCGTGACGTTCAACAATCAGGCGACCAAGCCCGCACCGATCCAGCCGGCGCCCGACGTGCCGGTGGCGGACGCGTCGGTCTCGATCCTGCTGCGCCGCGTGAGCGAGTTGGAAGCCGAGAACGCCGCCCTCCGCCGCCTGCTCGCCGGCATGCCGCAGCCGGAGAGCACCTCGGCGGCCTGATCACCGATCGAGCGCCGCGCGGATGCGCTCCGCGTGGCCTGCCAGCACCGCCGGGTCGGCCATCCCGCCCTCGTGGCGCGCGAGCGGCACGCCGTCGAAGCGCGGCACGACGTGGACGTGCAGGTGGAACACGGTCTGGCCGCCGGCCGCCTCGTTGAACTGAAACACCGTCAAACCGTCCGCCGCGAAGGCTGCCTTCACCGCGCGCGCCACCCGCTGCACGCTGCCTGCCAGCGCCGCGAGCGCGGCGGGTTCGGCGTCGAGGAGGCCGCGGGCGGGGGCCTTCGGGATCACCAGGGTGTGGCCCGGGCCCTGGGGCATCGCGTCCATGAAGGCCAGCGTGTCCGCATCCTCGTAGACCCGATGCGCCGGGATCTCGCCGCGCAGGATGCGGGCGAAGACGTTCTGGGGGTCGTAGGCCGTGTCGGTCATGCGGGCTCCGCTCGGTCAGCGCCGGGCAGAATGCACCGCCTCGCCGGCGGCGTCCACGAACGGGAACCCCCGCCCGAGCGCGGCGCTTGGGCGAGGGTTGCCGCGACGGATCGGGGAACGGAATGGCTCACGCGAGCACGAGCGCGATCTACACCGCGGCCGGCGCCAACCTCGCCATCGCTGTGGCGAAGTTCGCGGGCGCCTACGTGACCGGCTCCTCGGCGATGCTGGCCGAGGGCGCGCACTCCGTGGTCGACACCGCCAACCAGATCCTGCTGCTGGTCGGTTTGAGGCGCGCGACGAAGCCCGCCGATGCCAAGCATCCCTTCGGCTACGGCCGCGAGGTCTACTTCTACGCCTTCATCGTCGCGCTGCTGATCTTCCTCGGCGGCGGCATCTTCGCGGTGTACGAGGGTGTTCACAAGATCCGGCATCCAGAGCCGGCGGCCGACGCGAGCCTGTTCGGCCATCCCCTGCCCGGCTTCTGGGTGAACGTCGCGATCCTCGGTTTTTCCGTCGCGGCGGAGGGCGCCTCGTTCCTCGTCGCCATGCGCGCGTTCTGGGCCGAGAAGGGCGAGCGGGGGCCGCTCAGCGCGGTCCGCCGCAGCAAGGACCCGGCCCTGTTCACGATCCTGGTCGAGGACTTTGCCGCCCTCCTCGGCCTCGTCATCGCGCTCGCGGGCGTGATCCTGGCCCACATCCTCGACCTGCCGGTGCTGGACGGCTGGTCGTCGGTCGGCATCGGCCTCGTGCTGGTCGGCATGGCGGTCTTCCTGATGATCGAGACCCACGGCCTGCTGATCGGCGAGGCCGCGGACCCGGAGGTCGTGGCCGTCATCCGGGAGATCGTGCGGACGGAAGCGGGCGTGTCCCACGTCAATGAAGTCCTGACGCAGCACATGGGCCCGGCCGACATCCTCGTGAACGTCAGCCTCGACCTGGACGACGCGCTCAGCGCCAGCGCGGTCGAGCGGCTGGTGGCGCACCTCGACCGCACGCTGAAGGCTCGCATCCCGGACGTGACGCGGGTGTTCGTCGAGGCGCAGGCGCGCGCCGCATCGATCGAGGGCGTCCGCGGGCGGGGTGCCGCGGACAGGGTCTGAGACCGGTCAGGCGGCGTGGCCGACCTGCGCGAGGCTGAGCGCGAAGGTGCGCTCCTGGACGGCCTCGTCGCGGCTGTAGGCCGACGAGCTAGTCTCGCGGCTCCTGGCGAAGTAGCGGCCGCTCACGCCCTCCACGGAGGGTGCCGTGGCCAGGTGCAGCGAGGTCGCGGCACCGTCGGCGGGCTTGGTCAGGAAGGGGCGGATCAGACCCCAGGCGGTGCCGAACAGGCCGCCGGTGTTCTTGGCGAAGCCCGTGTCGATCACGCCCGGATGCAGGGCGTTGACGGTGACGGTGCTGCCCGCGAGCCGGCGGGCCAGCGCGTAGGTGAACAGCACGTTGCCGAGCTTGGCCTGCGAATAGGCCCGCAACGCGCCGTAGGAATGCTCGCCCTGGAGGTCGTCGAAGGCGATGCGGCCGCGGGTGTGGGCGGCCGACGCCACGTTGACGATGCGGGCCCCGGCCCCCGGCCGCCCGGAGGCCTTCAGGAGGTCGAGCAGTTCGAGGGTGAGCAGCACGTAGCCGAGATGGTCGAGGGCCCAGGTGCGCTCGAAGCCGTCGATGGTGGTCTCGCGCCGGTCGAAGATCGCGCCGGCATTGTTCACCAGCACGTCGAGGCGCGGGTACAGCGCGCGGATTTCATCGGCGAGACGCCGGATCTCGGCCTGCGCGGCGAGGTCGGCGACGAAGCCGTCGATGGTCACCCCGGGCGCGGCTGCGCGGATCGCGTCGGCGCAGGCGCGGACCTTGCCCGCGTCCCGCCCGACGATCCCGACGCGGGCACCGGCCCGCGCCAAGCCCAGCGCCGTCTCGTAGCCGATGCCGGACGTGGCACCGGTGACGAGGCAGGTCTTTCCGCCCATCGCGCCGGCCATGCGCTCAGAACACCGCCTGCCCGACGGCGAAGGCGATCACCACGATGACGATGGCGACGAGGAGGAAGATCCCGAACAGGATGCGGGCAAGCGACCCGGCGCCCGAGGCGATGCCGGTGAAGCCGAGGCCGCCAGCGATCACCGAGACCACGAAGCAGATGAGGGCCCACTTGAGAAGGGTCATGCCGACAACTCCGGATGGAACCGGCAATCCGGCCGGCTTGCAATCGAGCGATAACCCTGGGGCAAGCTCAACCGTTCCGCACGACGGGGGACACCCAGCCTTTTCTTCTCACGCCGTGGGCGTGGCCGGCTCGGCCCGCGCCAGCATGATCTCGGCCGGCGTATGATGGAGGCCGCCGCGGCAGACGGACTTGGAGGCGCCGTCGGCCGCAAGCGCTGCGATCATCAGCGGGATCATCATCGCGTGGTCCTCGGTCACCTCGGTGACGAAGGCGGTGATCGGCGCCCGCAGCACGCCCGTGAGGTAGGCGACCATGCCGACGAGGACCAAGGCCCCAATCGGCACGTCCGGGAACAGGCCCTGCGCGGCCCCGCCGAGCCCGGCTCCGACCGCGAGCGAGGGCGCGAACAGTCCGCCCGGGATGCCGCTGATCGCGGACAGGAGCGTGGCCGAGAACTTCAGTGGCGCGCAGCCGAGGCGGGTGGGGGCGTCGCCGTGCAGGAGCGCGCGGGCCTCCTCGTAGCCGGTGCTTTAGGCCGCGCTGCCGGATGCCAGCCCGCAACAGGGCCATGCCGAAGCCGCAGAGCGCGGCGAACGCCACCGGGTGCCGCCCGATGGCGCGTCCGGCCCGGCAACCCGCGGGCGAACCGGATCACGAGGCGGCTGAAGCCTGTCGAAGGACGCGGGGCGGGGTCTCGACGAAGATCCCCTTCAAAACCGACTGTTCCGGCCTGCCCCTCGCCTTCGTCCTGACCGGTGGAGAAGCCGGCGACAGCCTCCTGTTCGAGACCCTGCTGGATCTTGGGCCGGAGGTGATACGGTTTCCGGCTGATTGGTTCGAGGGGCGGCGCGCGCCGTCATCCGCGCGTCCTTCCCTCTCCCCTCTGCGGGAGAGGGTGGCCCGCGAGCTAAGTCGGG
>NZ_CAXTBY010000135.1:0-8691 GCF_964242245.1 uncultured Methylobacterium sp.
ATCCAGGCCGAGGCCGGACGGGCGCTCGGCGGCGGCGATGCGCTCGTGACCCGCGAGCGGCACCGTGCGGCGCTCGGCCGGTGCGTCGCGCATCTCGACCGGGTCGCGGCAGGGCGGGCCGGGGCCGGGCCCGAACTCGTCGCGGAGGACCTTCGGCTCGCCGCGCGGGCGCTCGGAGAGGTCGGCGGTCACGTCGGCGTCGAGGACGTCCTGGACCGCCTGTTCTCGGGGTTCTGCATCGGCAAGTGAGGCCGCGCGACCGCGCGGCACCCGGCGCGGCAGCGATGTTTCACGTGAAACATGGCCCGGCCGCTCAGCAGGCTTGCGTTGGCAGGCCCACGCTTCGTCCGCCTAGCTTCTTGCTTTGTCGCAGGTTTCGGAAAACCGCGGGCCACTTTTCCGAAACCTGCTTAGAGTGCTTCCCGACGAAGTGGACACCGGTTCGTCGCAAGGAAGCACGTCAAAACAAGACCTTAGAGCCGTGCCCGACCCAACGTGGTCGGGCACGGCTCTAGGAGCGGCTGAGGAACATCCCCGTCAGCAGGAAGCCGAAGCCGGCGAGCCCGAGGGCGCCTTCCTTTCGCTGCGACGGATCGGTGAAGTGAGCGACCGCGCCGCAGGCGCAGCAGAGCGCGCCCATGCCAATGGCAACCATGTGCATCGTCGTCATCCTCGTCGGTCGCCCTCGCGGGAGGTCTACGACTTCGCGAAACCGGATGGGCGCGCCGAGCGCCGCGAGCCATTTATGAAAAACTTATCAACATTCATGCCATGCGATGTCACACCCGGCAAACGGGTCCGGTCCTCGGCCGAAAGTCGGCGGCGCCGCGTTTCGGCGGTGCGAAGACCCGGTTTCGTTCGAGCTCGATGGCCGCCGCACGCCTTCGCGGAACCGGGGCCCTTCAGGCACCATCCCGACTGCCCGCGCCCCTGCGCCCTCCGCTGCACGAGCCCGACCCGGCGCCGCAGCGCGTCGACCGGCGTTGACCTTCGCGCATCGGGGCGGCACATCTCGGCGATGGTTGAGACCTCCCGCAGCTTCGATGTCGTGGTCGTCGGCGGCGGCCATGCCGGCGTCGAGGCGGCGGCGGCGGCCGCCCGCTGCGGCGCCCGCACGGCCCTGGTCACGCACGATGCGGGCACCATCGGCGCGATGTCGTGCAACCCGGCGATCGGCGGCCTCGGCAAGGGCCACCTCGTGCGCGAGGTCGATGCCCTCGACGGGCTGATGGGCCGGGCGGCGGACGCCGCCGGCATCCAGTTCCGGCTGCTCAACCGCCGCAAGGGACCGGCCGTGCGCGGCCCCCGCACCCAGGCCGACCGCAAGCTCTACGCGGCGGCGATGCAGGGGCTCGTCGCCGAGACCGAGGGGCTCGCCGTGATCGAGGGCGCCTGCGAGGACCTCGCTGTGGCGCAAGGCCGCGTCGCCGGCGTCGTGCTCGGCGACGGTCGGACGCTCGGGTGCGCCGCCGCGGTGCTGACCACCGGCACGTTCCTGCGCGGCCTGATCCACATCGGCGAGACCCGCATCCCCGCGGGGCGCGTCGGCGAGGCGCCGGCGCTCGGGCTCGCCGCGACGCTGGACCGCCTCGGCTTCCGCCTCGGTCGCCTCAAGACCGGCACGCCGCCCCGCCTCGACGGACGCACCATCGACTGGGCCGGCCTGGAGATGCAGGAGGCCGACGCCGAGCCGGTGCCGTTCTCGACCCTCACCGACTGGATCACCACGCCGCAGGTGCGCTGCGGCATCACCCGAACGACCCGCGCCGTGCACGACCTGATCCGCGAGAACCTGCACCGCTCGCCGATGTACTCCGGCGGCCTCAGCAGCCGGGGCCCGCGCTACTGCCCCTCGATCGAGGACAAGGTGGTGCGCTTCGGCGACCGCGAAGGCCATCAGATCTTCCTGGAGCCGGAAGGCCTCGACGACCCGACGATCTACCCCAACGGCATCTCGACCGCCCTGCCCGAGGCGGTGCAGCGCGATCTCGTCGCGCTGATCCCCGGCCTGGAACACGCAAAGATCCTGCGGCCGGGCTACGCCGTCGAATACGATTACGTCGATCCCCGCGAACTCGATGCCGGTCTTCAGGCCAAGCGCCTGCCCGGGCTGCTGCTCGCCGGCCAGATCAACGGCACGACGGGCTACGAGGAGGCCGCCGGCCAGGGGATCGTGGCCGGCCTCAACGCGGCGCGCATCGCGAGTGGGGCCGCGCCCGCGACCTTCGACCGGGCGGAATCCTACCTCGGCGTGATGATCGACGACCTCGTCACCCACGGGGTGAGCGAGCCCTACCGGATGTTCACCTCGCGCTCGGAATACCGGCTGTCCCTGCGGGTCGACAACGCGGACGAGCGGCTGACGCCACGCGGCCTCGCGCTGGCTTGCGTCGGCTCCCGGCGCGCGGCGCACTTCGCGGCATCGCAGGCCGAACTCGCGGCGGTGCGGGCGCGCCTCGACGGCTTGAGCCTCACCCCGAGCCAGGCCTCCGCCCACGGCATCGCGCTCAACCAGGACGGCATCCGCCGCAGCGCCTTCCAGCTCCTGTCCTACCCGGAGCTCGACTGGAACCGCTTGGCCGGCGTCTGGCCGGACCTCGGCGCGGTCTCGGCCCGGATCGCCGAGCGCTTGGCGACGGACGCCACCTACGCGGTCTACCTCGACCGCCAGAACGCCGACATCGCCGCCTTCCGCCGCGACGAGGCGGTGCTGCTGCCGGCCCGGCTCGATTACGCCGGCATCGCCGGGCTCTCCAACGAGATGCGGACGAAGCTCGAGACCGTCCGTCCCGGCACCCTGGGGCAGGCGGCGCGAATCGAGGGGGTGACGCCGGCAGCCCTGACGCTGCTCGCGGCCCACGCGCGCCGGGACAGCCGAGCGGTGGGCGCGTGATGGCCAAGCCCCAGACCTTCCCTCCCCCCTCTGCGGGGGAGGGTGGCCCTCGCGTCAGCGAGGGTCGGGTGAGGAGAGTGCCCTTTACGGATAGGTCGCTCCCCTCACCCGACTTAGCTCGCGGGCCACCCTCCCCTGCAGAGGGGGGAGGGAGCAGCGCGCCCGGACCATGTCCGGGAATGTGACACACCCGATGAGCCGCGAACGCGACCGCGTGCTCGCGGCCGCCGATGTTTCACGTGAAACAGCCGAAAAACTCGACCTCTACGTGGCGCAGCTCACCCGCTGGCAGGCGATCAAGAACCTCGTCGGGCCATCGACGCTGGCCGAAGTCTGGACCCGGCACGTCGCCGACGCGCTCCAGCTCCTCACGCTGATGCCCGCGGCGCGGACGTGGCTCGATCTCGGCTCGGGCGCCGGCATCCCCGGCCTGATCCTCGCCATCGCCGGCCCGCCCGGCATCCGGGTCGACCTCGTGGAGAGCAACGCGCGCAAGTGCGCCTTCCTCACCGAGACCGCTCGCCTCACCGGCGCGCCGGTCCGGGTCCACAACGCCCGGATCGAGGCCGTGATCGGCGATCACCGCGGCGTCGACGTGGTCTGCGCCCGGGCGCTCGCGTCGCTGACCCAGCTCCTCGCCTGGGCCGAGCCGCTGTTGAAAACGGGCACCACCGGCCTGTTTCCGAAGGGGCGGGAGGTGGAAGCGGAATTGACCGAGGCCGCGGCGCGGTGGACAGTCGGCCACGATCTCCTGCCGAGCCGGACCGAGTCGTCGGCCCGGATCGTTCGCGTCACCGCCCTCGCTCCGAATCGCCCATGACACGTGATGGTCTTCCCCGCCCCGACGCCGCGTCGGCGCGGCCGCTGCGGGTGCTCGCGCTCGCTAACCAGAAGGGCGGCGTCGGCAAGACGACGACGGCGATCAACCTCGGCACGGCGCTCGCGGCCATCGGCGAGCAGGTGCTGGTCATCGACCTCGACCCGCAGGGCAACGCCTCGACCGGCCTCGGGATCGACCGGCGCCAGCGCCGCGTCTCGACCTACGAGGTGATGGCGGGCGAGGCGTCGCTGGCCCAGGCGGTGGTGGCGACCGCGGTGCCGCGCCTGTCGGTGGCGCCCTCCACCATGGACCTGCTCGGGCTGGAACTGGAGATGGCCGCGAGCGCCGACCGGGCGCATCGCCTGCGCAACGTGCTGAAAGGTCTGTGCGACTCACCGGTCACGCGGGACGTGACCTACGTGCTGATCGACTGTCCGCCCTCGCTGAACCTGCTGACCATCAACGCGCTCGCCGCCGCCGACGCCGTGCTGGTGCCGCTGCAATGCGAGTTCTTCGCCCTCGAAGGCCTGAGCCAGTTGCTCCGCACCGTCGAGCAGGTGCGCGGCGCGCTGAACCCGCGGCTGACGATCCAGGGCATCGTGCTCACGATGTTCGATCCGCGCAACAACCTCTCGGCGCAGGTGGTGGCGGACGTGCGCGGCTTCATGGGCGAGAAGGTCTACGAGACCATGATCCCAAGGAACGTCCGCGTCTCCGAGGCGCCCTCGCACGGCAAGCCGGTGCTGCTCTACGACCTGAAATGCGCCGGCAGCCAAGCCTACCTCCGGCTCGCCTCCGAGGTGATCCAGCGCGAGGGCCGCGTGCCGGCGGCGGCGGCCTGACCCCCTGCCCTGTCGGGTTGTGTGATGCGTAGCGGAGCGAGCGGCATGGCGGACGAGACGGCACGGCCCCGGCTGGGGCGCGGGCTGGCAGCCCTGATCGGTGATTTCGGAGATTCGGGGGGCGAGGCCGCCAAGACCCAGCCGCAGCGCAGGGTCGCCGTGGAGTTCCTGCGTGCGAACCCGCGCAACCCGCGGCGCAGCTTTGCCGAGACCGACCTCGACGAGCTCGCCGCCTCGATCCGCGCCCGCGGCATCATCCAGCCGATCGTGGTGCGGGCGCTGCCCGAGGTGCCGGGCGCCTTCGAGATCGTCGCGGGCGAGCGGCGCTGGCGCGCGGCCCAGCGCGCCGGGCTCGACGAGGTGCCGGTGGTGGTGGTCGCGATCGACGACCGCGCCTCCCTCGAATTCGCGATTCTGGAGAACGTCCAGCGCGCCGACCTCAACGCCATCGAGGAGGCCGCGGGCTACGAGCGCCTGATGAGCGAGTTCGCCTACACCCAGCGCGAACTCGCCGAGATCCTCGGCAAGAGCCGCAGCCACCTCGCCAACACCCTGCGCCTGCTCAACCTCCCGGCCAAGGTTCAGGACCGGCTGATCGCCGGCGAGATCAGCGCCGGCCACGCCCGCGCGCTCCTCGGCGTCAGCGCCCCCGAGACGGTGAGCCGCCGCATCGTCGAGGAGGGGCTGAGCGTGCGCGACGTCGAGGCGATCGCGGCGGCCGAGCACCAGCCGGATGCGGCCCCCCGCTCCGGCCGCCCCCGCGGCGTCACGGAGCGGACCGCCGAGATCCGAGGGCTGGAGCAGCGCCTCGCGCGGGCCCTCGGCGTCGGCGTGACGCTCCGGGCCAAGGACACCAGCGCGGGCGAGATCCGCATCCGCTACGACAGCGCCGAGGAGTTCGCGGCGCTGTGCCGCCGCTTCCGGGTGTCCGAGTCGGACTGACTTCGGATCGGCGGACGCACGTCGCGACGTGGCTGACGACGACCGCGTACGATTTTCGTTCGATCGGACCGGTCGCGCGCTCCCTCCCCCTTCAGCGGGGGAGGGTGGCCGTCGCGTGAGCGAGGGTCGGGAGAGGGGAGCGCCGTATCCGCATCGTCGCTCCCCTCTCCCGACTTAGCTCGCGGGCCACCCTCTTCCGCAGGGGGGAAGAGGGCGTCAGCCACCTCCCGATCCGATCCATCGGAGACCGTATCCACCCTCTTGACAGTCCCGCCAGTATGGTCTGTATATTCTGTCATGACAGAAATTACAGATAAGCCAGAAGTCCTCCCGGCCGCGGTCGAGCGCTTCGTGCTGCACTGGGGCGACCTCGGCGGGCAGTGGGGCGTGAACCGCTCGGTGGCGCAGATCCACGCCCTTCTCTACCTCGCCGAGCGTCCGCTGACCGCCGACGCGATCGCGGGCACCCTCGGTATCGCGCGCTCGAACGTCTCGACGTCGCTGCGTGAACTCCTCGGCTGGAACCTGATCCGCCGCGTGCCGGTGATGAACGAGCGCCGCGACCACTTCGCCGCCGAGACCGACCTCTGGGAGATGGTCACGCGCATCGCCGCCGGCCGCAAGGAGCGCGAGATCGATCCCGCGATCGCGGCGCTCCGCGCCTGCGTCGCCGAGGCCGACGGCGACCCCGCGGTCGGCGCGGTCGCGCAGCGGCGCCTGCGCGCGATGCTCGACTTCACCGAGACGATGGAGCGCTGGTACGGCCAGATGCTCAACGTGCCCCGCGGGACGCTGGCCAAGCTGATCCGGCTGGGCAGCCGGATCGTGAAGTTCCTGCCCGTCAAGGCCGAGCCCTGACGCGCACGCCCCGACATCCGAGCCCTGACATCGGGAGACCGCCATGCGCGGCGCCATTCCTGCCCGCACGATCCCGTCCCCCGCGGACCCCGCCCCGGGACGCCCTCCCGCCCGCGCACCGGACGCCGGCGGCGATCTCCTCGACCTGCGCTTCCGCGCGCTGATCCCGGACGGGGACTGGGCCGGCCTGCCCCCGGCCGTGCGCCGGCGCTTCGGCAAGCGCCTCGCGCAGGGCGCGAGCGCGGTCTACGTCGGACGGGTCGTGGCGGTGCGCTTCAGCCGTCTCGGCTGGCTCGCCGCGCAGGCGGCGCGCCTGCTGGGCGGGCCGCTGCCCCTGGACGCCGCGCCCGGCCGGGCCAGCGTCGTCACGGTGACCGAGGACCCGGACGGCGGCGGCCAGATCTGGACGCGGCTCTACGCCCGTGCCGCCGGCTTCCCGCAGGTGATCCACTCGGCCAAGCGCTTCGCCGGCCCGACGGGCCTGGAGGAGCACGTCGGCGCCGGCGTCGGCATGAGCCTCACCGTCTCGGCGGCGGACGGGGCGCTGGCCTTCCGCAGCGGGCGCTACTTCGTCGACCGCTTCGGGCGGCGCCTGTACCTGCCGGGCTGGCTCACGCCCGGCGCGCTCACCGTCACCCACGCCGAGGCGGGCGCGGGCGAACCCGCGGGCGCCTTCCGCTTCACCCTCGACATCCGCCACCCGTGGCTCGGGCGGCTGATCCGGCAGGAGGCCGTCTTTCGGGACGCCGAGCCGGCCGATCCCGGCGGCGCCGGGACCCTCGCGACGGACCGGAGGAACGTGGCATGACCTCGACCCTGCTGTGGTGGCTCATCGCGGTGCAGATCGCGATGGGCGCCTTCGACACGCTGTTCCACCACGAGCTGACCGAGCGGCTCGCTTGGCGCCCGTCGCAGCGCGGGGAGCTGCGGCTGCACGCGGTGCGCAACGCCCTCTACGCCGGGCTCTTCCTGACCCTGGGCTTCGCCGAGCCGCGGGGATGGCTGGCCGCCCTCACCCTCACCGTTCTCCTGGCGGAGGTCGGCATCACGCTGGCCGACTTCGTCGAGGAGGACCTGAGCCGGCGCCTGCCGGCCTCCGAGCGGATCAACCACACGCTGCTCGCCCTCAACTACGGCGGCATCCTGGCGCTCATGGTGCCGATCCTGCTCGTCTGGGCCGGGGAGCCGACCGCGCTGCCGCTGACGACCCATGGGGCGTGGAGCGGGCTCGCCCTCTCGGCCGCCCTCGGCGTCGCCCTGTTCGGCGCCCGCGACTGGTTCGCGGCCGCGCGCTCCGACCGCTTGGCCGAGCCGCCCGCGGCCGGCCTCGTCGCCCTGCCGCCGGGGTGCCGCGTCCTCGTCACGGGGGGCACCGGCTTCGTCGGGCGCCGGCTCGTGGCGGCGCTCGCCGCCTCCGGTCACGCCGTCACCGTCCTGACGCGGGATGCCGCCCGCGCGGCCGCCCTGCCGGCGCCGCACGCGGTGGTGACGCGCCTCGACCAGATCCCGGACGATGCCCGCTTCGACGCGGTCGTCAACCTCGCGGGCGAACCGGTGGCGGACGGCCTCTGGACGCGGGCGCGGCGACGCCGCATCCTCGCCTCGCGGCTGCGCATGACCCGCGACCTGCGCCGCCTGATCGCCCGGCTCCGCGACCGGCCGGCGGTCGTGGTCAGCGGCTCGGCGGTGGGCTGGTACGGCGTGCGCGGCGACGCCGCGCTAACCGAGGCGAGCGGGCCAAGCCAGGGCTTCACGCACCGGGTCTGCGCGGCCTGGGAGCGCGAGGCGGGGCGGATCGGCGCGCTCGGGCCGCGGGTGGTGACCCTGCGCATCGGCCTCGTGCTCGCCGTCGAGGGCGGCGTCCTCGCCCGGTTCCTGACCCCGTTCGAGTTCGGGCTGGGCGGCCCGATCGGCAACGGACGGCAGTGGATGTCGTGGATCACGCGCGACGACCTCGTGCGCCTGATCGCCCACGCCATCGTCGAGCCCCGACTCGCCGGGCCGGTCAACGCGACCGCGCCGAACCCGGTGCGCAACGCCGCGTTCGCCCGCGCGCTGGGCGCGGCGCTGCGCCGGCCCGCCCGCGTGCCGGTGCCGGCCTGGCCGCTCGACCGGATCGGCGGGGACTACGCCCGGGAACTCCTGCTCGGGGGCCAGCGCGTCCTGCCGGAGGCGGCGAGCGCGGCGGGGTTCCGGTTCCTGCATCCGGACCTCGCGCCCGCGCTGGCGCACCTCCTGGGCGCGGATGCGCGGCCGGCGCAGGCTGGTCCGCGGGTCGAGGCGCGGGGCCTGCCGAGTACTCCGTAGCGTTCCGCGCCCTGGCATCCTTCCCGCTC
>NZ_CAXTBY010000136.1:0-8572 GCF_964242245.1 uncultured Methylobacterium sp.
GTCCCGCGAGGGTTCCAGGGTCCTCGCGCGCTTCGGACGGCCGGAATGATCTTCGAAGCACCTTGGCCGGACGTCGGTACGACTTGGAACCGGATTCGGACCCGCGTCGTTGTCGGTTCGCCTCGCTAAACTCTCGCGCCGCTCCCGAATTCCAACGGCCCGCTTCCTCACAAGGCAGCCGGGCCGTTTGCCTGTGCGGACCGGCCTTCGTTCCGGCGAACCTGCGCGACCGCGAATCGTTCGGAGTTCCGACATGCGAAACCTCCTGGTGCTTCTGATCCTGCTCGCGGGCGGCTTCGTGCTCGTTGCGATGTACGTCGCGCCCGGGCAGCCGGCGCTCCGCGCGTGGTACCGCGACAACGCCTGCGCGACCCTCGACAGGATCAGCCCGCAGATCTGCGCGCCCCTCCGGCGATCGGACGGCACCGAACGGACCTGATCGCGATGACCGCCCTCCGCCGCCTCGCCGACTGGACGTTCCGAAATCGGCTCACCGGGGCGATCACGGTCGGTCAGTGGCCGAACCTGCCCCTCTGGCTCTTCCTCGGGATCAGCGCGGTGCGCTGGAGCCTCGATCGACCGGAGCCGGTCGTGCTCGGGCTGCGGATCGCGGCCGGCGGCACGCTCGCTTGGTGGGCCGTCGAGGAGGTGCTGCGCGGGGTCAATCCATGGCGCCGGGGCCTCGGCGCCGCCGTGCTCTCCGGACAGGTCGCCTCGACGGCATTTACGCTGTACGGAACAGGTCTTGTCCCTTGATATCAAGTCTCGCGAACTATGACTGATCAAGCTTCATAGAGAATGGCGCGGGGAAGTCAGTCCAGAATCATCGGAGCCGATTTTCAGTGCGGCGTCCGCGTCTCCGACGCGTGGAGGTACCCGGGGCCCCGTGGTTTTTACGTATGTCGTGCGTGGTTGCGCCCAGAACGTCTATGCTGGCATATGTTGTGGCCAACAGGTTTGTGCGCGAGCGGTGCGTCGGGTTCGGGTCATGGGCATGCGACGGAGGGTGGCGGGCGATGGCGAACGTAGGGGTGCTTAGAGCGATGCAGGACGCCACGCGTCCGCACGATGGATTGCGGATGTTGCGCCGGATCGCCGATGTCCTCGACGTGCCGATCTCCGACTTCTACCGGCGCGAAGCGGCAAGTCTCGGGGACAGGCCGTCGGCGGCCGAGTGCGAGGTGCTGCTGACGACGTTCCTGCGAATCGAGGACGCCGACGCCCGCAGCCGCATCATCAAGCTGATACGCGACCATTCCACCGCTTGAGCCTCGGCTCGCTCACGGAACCCAGCCCTCGCGCCATGAGGGCTTCGGGAGGGCACTCAGAGTTCGGCCGAATCCCGCGACAGCTCCGCCCGCAGCCGGTGGGCCGCTTCCAGCAGGGCGCGGTCGCGCCGGAGCCTCGGGCGCGCGAGATCGACGCGCATCGCCGCCACGACGCGGCCGGGGTTGCCGGCGAGGACCACGACCCGGTCGGCGAGCGTCACCGCCTCGTCGATGTCGTGCGTGACGAACAGCACCGTCTTGCCCGTCTCCGCCTGAATGCGCTGCACCTCATCCTGCAAGCCCTCCCGGGTGAGGCTGTCCAGCGCCGAGAACGGCTCGTCCATCAGCAGCACGTCCGGATCGACCGCGAGCGCGCGGGCGATGGCGACGCGCTGGCGCTGCCCGCCCGAGAGCTGGTGCGGCCAGCGCCCGGCGAGGTCCGACAATCCCACCACGCCGAGCATCGCGGCCGCCTTCGCCCGGCGCTCCGCCCGGGACAGGCCGCTGCCCTCCAATCCGAACGCGACGTTGTCGATCACCCGCCGCCACGGCAGCAGGCGGGCGTCCTGGAACACCAGCGCCATCGGCGTCCGGCAGCCGGGCCGCGTCGCGAGGCGCATCGTGCCGGCGCTCGGCGCGGCGAGCCCGATCAGCACCCGCAGCAGGGTCGACTTGCCGACGCCGGATTCGCCGACGATCACGAGGAACTCGCCGCGCGCGACGGCGAGGTCGAGGTTCGAGAGGATGACGGTGCGGACGCCCGCGCGCTCGTAGGCGAGGCCGAGGGCGCGGAATTCGATGATCGCGTCGGCCATCGCTCAGGCCCGCCAGCGCAGGAGCCAGCCCTGGAGGGCGACGAAGGCGGAATCGAACAGGCCGTAGAGGGCGGCCATGGTGAGCATGTAGACCACGACGATGTCGGTGGAGAGCAGGCTCGACGCCTGCATCATCCGCTGCCCGACGCCGGGCACCCCGAAGATCTCGGCGGCGACCACCGCCATCCAGGCCTGCCCGAGCGCCGTGCGCAGGCCGACGAGGATGCCCGGCGTCGCCGCCGGCAGCAGGATTTTCGTCAGGCGCGCGATCGGCGAGCGGAAGCCGAAGGCCTGGGCGACCTCGACGAGGTCGCGGTCGACGCCTCGGACGGCGCCCTGGGTCGCGAAGAAGACGATCCAGAACACGCCGATCGCGATGATGAACACGGCCGCCGACGGCTCGACCCCGAACCAGATGATGGCGAACGGCACCCAGGCGAGCCCCGGGATCGGGCGCAGCAGCCGCACCACCCAGGCGGTCGCGGCCTCGAAGGGCCGCGACATGCCGCCGAGCAAGCCGAGCGCGATGCCCGCGCCCGCGCCCGCGAGGAGGCCGACGAGGTAGTGGCTCAGGCTGGAGACCACGGCCTCGAACCAGACGCCGAGCGCGACCTCGCGCAGGAACGCGGCCGGGATCGTGCTCGGCGGCGGCAGGAAGGCGGGATTGATCAGCCCGAACCGGGGCGCCGCCTCCCAGACCAGCAGGAAGGCGGCAAGCCCCGCGGCCGCGAGCAGGATCGAGCGGAGGAGCGTCAGCGCGCGACCGCCTTCTCGTAGAAACCCGGCACGAACAACCCGTCGATCGGCACGTCCTTGTCGAGGGTTCCGATGCTGACTTGGTAGGCCTGCATCGCCTTGGTCGCCGCGATGATCGCGCGGGGATCGGCGGTGAACTTCGCCGCCGGCGAGGACAGCGCCTTCCGGATCGTGGCGAGATCGGTGATCCCCTTGCCGAGCGCCTTCTCGACGGGCGGCGCGGCGCGGGCCGGATCGGTCCTGAGCAGTTCGGTCGCCCGCACCACGGCCTCGACGAGGGCCTGGACGGCGGCCGGGTTCCTGTCGGCGAAGGCGCCGGACACGGCCACCACCGTGCCGGGCTGATCGGGAAACATCTCACCCCCCGTGGCGATCAGCGTGATCGCGGGATTGCGCTGCTGAACGATCGTCAGGGCCGGTTCGCGGATCGAGGCCCCGTCGACGGCCCCGGCCAGCAGCGCCTGCTGCGTCGCGTCGATGCCCATCGCGACGACCTCGGCGTTCGGCTTGTCGGTCTTCACGACCTGCCAGAGCCAGTGCTGGAGGGTGGTGTTGGGCACCGAGCCCGCAGGTTGCGTCGCGAGGCGCGCCGCGCGGCCCTCCCGCTCGCGGAACGCGCGGAAGGCCGCCGCCTTGTCGGGGGCGCCCGCGAAGTAGGAGGCGAGCTTCGGCGCGGCCACGAACACCATCTCCTCGATCGCGGTCGCGGCGACCACGCGCACGTCGATGTTCTTGGTGCGCGCGACGGCGAGCGGCGCGATGCCGGCGACGTAGACGTCGAGGGTGCCCGACGCCAGCGCCTGGATCATGTTGGGCCCGGACTCGAAGGTGGTGAAGGCCGGCTTGAGCCCGGCCGCATCGAGCCAGCCCTCGCCGTTGGCGACGAAGATCGGCGCCGCGCCGATCACCGGGATCACGCCGATGCGCAACGGAATCGGCGCAGTCTGCGCCGCGGCCGCGGCCGCGCCGAGGATGAGCAGGAATCCGGCGAGGATCGACCGGCGGATGGGACGCTGAGGCATGCGAGTGCGGGTTCGGCCGGTGTGACGGGCCGTCCCCATGCCACAGGCGGGCGGAAGATCAAATATCCATCCCGACCCGTCCGCCGGACGGGGGCGCCGAACTCCCAGCATTCGCACCGGTTCAACCTCGGCGATGACGAAGGCGCGGTTTCACAGATGAAAAGATCCGGATCGACGATCAGTCTCAACATTCGGTACAAAAATGTCGTTCCTGGATTGCAGAGTACGGTATTCTTGCTATGGGCTACGCAGCGAATTGAACAGTCGCAGCCACGGGGAGTTTCGTATCGAAGATGGTCGTCGCGATGATGAGTTTCACCTGCCTCGCCTGCGGCATCGGCCTCGCGGGCCTGTCGATGCGCGATGCCGATCGGGCGCCCGTGCTCGAGCGATGGAGCGGCATCTGCCTGCTCGCCGGCCTCGCCCTGCTCGGCGCGGCCCTGCCGCACCTGCGCTGAGGCGGTTGAACGTGAGGTCCCTGGGGAACAGGTCCCGTCGCCTCCCGTTGTAACGCCACCGCCGCCCGGAGGCGCTGTATGTCCGGAGGGGAACGTCCCATGAGCTTACTCGGCAGCATCGTCAGCAAGATCCTGCATCCCATGGGTGGCGCCGCCGCGGCCACGCCCTCCGCGACGCCCTCCACCGCGGGCGGCCCCAGCAATCCCGCCTCGACCACGACGGCGGATGCATCGACCGCCGCGGCCGGCACCCCGGTCGACGTGGAGGCGGTCCTGTCCGGCATGGCGGCCAAGCATGCGCAGACGCTGAACTGGCGCACGTCGATCGTCGACCTGATGAAGCTCCTCGGTCTCGATTCGAGCCTCACGGCCCGCAAGCAGCTCGCCGACGAGCTGCACTACACCGGCGACAAGGACGACTCGGCGTCCATGAACATCTGGCTGCACAAGCAGGTGGTCAAGAAGCTGGAAGAGAACGGCGGCAAGGTCCCGGCCGACCTTAAGGACTGACGCTCACGCGGCGATCCGCCGATCTTCTCCTCTCTCCGCGGGGAAGGGTGACCCGCGGAGCGGATCGGGAGGGCGAGCAGCGCGCTGTCCGGATTACGGCGCGCCCCTCTGGCGACCCTCGCTCACGCGAGAGTCAACCCCCTCCCGCAAGTGAAGGGATCGATCACCTCCCCGTCCGCACCCGCGTCCAGAGCCGCGTGACGAAGCGCTGGGTGCGATCGTCCCATGCGGTGTTGACCGACAGACGCTGCATGGTCGCCTCGTCCGGGTAGATGCCGGGATTGGCGAGGATGTCCGGCCTCACCAGCTTCTTGGCCGGCAGGTTGCCGCTGGCGTAGGACACGAAGTTGGTGTTGGCGGCGGCCACCTCCGGCCGCAGCATGTAGTCGATGAAGGCCGTGGCCTCGCCCGCGTGGGGCGCATCCTTCGGGATCGCGAAGGCGTCGAACCACATCAGCGTCCCTTCCTTGGGGATGACGTAGCCGACCTCGACGCCGTTCTTCGCCTCGTCGGCTCGGCGCTTGGCCTGGAGGACATCGCCGGAGTAGCCGACCGCGACGCAGACATCGCCGTTGGCGAGCGACTGGATATACTCCGAGGAGTGGAACTTCCGCACCGCGCCGCGCACCTTGTAGAGGGCGTCGGTCACTTGCGTGATGTCGTCCCAGCGCTTCGAATCGCTCTTCAGTCCCAGCGTCGGCAACAGGCTCGGGATCAGGTCCTCGGGGCTGTCGAGCATCATGATCCCGCAATCCTTCAGCTTGTTCGCGGAGGCCGGATTGAGGACGAGGTTCCAGGTGTTCAGCGCCGCGCCCGCCCCGAGGCGCTCGCGCACGAGGCGGAGGTTGAGACCGAGGCCGGTGGTGCCCCACATGTAGTCGACGGCGTAGGCGTTGCCCGGATCGTACACCGCGAGCCGGCCGGCGATGTCGGGCCAGACGTTGCCGAGGTTCCTGAGCTTGCCCCTGTCCAGCGGCTGGAACGCGCCCGCCCGGATCAGCCGCTGCAGGAACGGGCCGGAGGGCACGACGACGTCGTAGCCCGAGCGGCCGGCAAGCAGCTTGGTCTCCAGGATCTCGTTGTTGTCGTAGGTATCGTAGACGACCTTGATCCCCGTCTCGCGGGTGAAGGCGTCGAGCACCTTCGGGTCGATGTAGTCCGACCAGTTGTAGACGTTGACGACCCGCTCGGGACCTTCCGCCCGCGCCGGCCCGGCCAGCAGGAGCAATCCGAGCAGGATGCCGCAGACGAGGGCGCCCGGCCTCATCGTTCGATCCGCGCGGCGACGACGACGATCTCGACCAGGAACGCGCTCCCGCAGAGCTTGGCCTCGACGGTGGCGCGCCCCGGCGGGTTGTCCTTCGAGACCCAGGCGTCCCAGGCCGCGTTCATCTCGGAGAAGGTCGCGATGTCGGCAAGATAAATCGTCGCCATCAGGATGTGCTCCTTGCCGCTGCCGGCGGCCACCAGCAGGCGCTCGATCTGTCCCAGGATGGCTTGCGTCTGCGCGGTGACGCCGGTGCCCACCGTGTCGGCGGCGACCTGCCCGGCGAGGTACACCGTGTCGCTGTGGACGACCGCTTGCGCCATCCGCTGGCCCGGCTCAATCCGCTCGATCGTCATGTCGCATCACCTTCCGGCCGGCCCTCATCCGCGCCGGTTCTGCCGCCGCAGGGGCATCCGCGTAAAGGGCCTGCGGCTTGGTCTGCGCCGGCAGGCTGCGGGAACGGGGTAGAAAAGACGCCGGCCCGCGGGGAACGGGAGCAACCCCTTGGCACCCCGAGCGTTCAAAGGGCATTCGGCATCAAGCTCAGGGGTTTGTCGTGGGTATCATCTGGACCATCGTCATCGGCTTCCTTGCCGGCATCGTCGCCAAGTTCATCATGCCCGGCCCCAACGAGCCCACCGGCTTCATCCTGACCACGATCCTCGGCATCGTCGGCGCCTTCGTCGCAACCTTCCTCGGTCAGGCGCTCGGCTGGTACGGCCCGAACCAGGGTGCGGGCTTCATCGGCGCGGTCGTCGGTGCGATCGTGGTGCTGTTCATCTACGGCTTCATCGCCGGCCGGACCCGCACCACCACGCTCTGAGATCCGCGCGAGCGGGCCGGACGGGAAAGGGGCGCCGCGAGGCGCCCCTTTCTGCGTTGATACCAGGAAGAACTCAAATGTGCTCGGAGGCCGCCTTCATCGCGCAGTGCCCGGTGGCACCGCGGATGGCGAGACCGACGCCGACGACGAGCGCGGCAAGGCTCAGCCACTTGTTCGGCCGGGGTTGCGCCGCGGCAGCCGCAATGCCGAGGCCGAGCGCCACCGACACCGCCCGCTCGGTGGTGGAAAGGTTCGGCTTGCTGCTGAAGATGTCGTGGATCATCTCGTTTGCCATGTCGTCTCGCTCTGCTCCGGGGAGGGTCGCGGGGCGAACGCGGGCCAAGGACCTGCGTTCCCGGACCAGCCACCGTGGCACACCCGCAACGAAGAAGGCGCGGCCCCGAGGGGACCGCGCCTCTCGTCACGTCCGGACCTGACCGTCCGGCGGTGATCAGTCGTTCGACTGGCGGCGCTCGCCGCGGCTGCTACGCTCGCTCCGGTCGCCGCGGTCGCGGCTGCCGCGATCGTCGTCGCTGCCGCCGCGCTCCGCCTTCAGCTTCTCGGTGATGTCCTCGCCGGTCTCCTGATCGACGACCTTCATCGAAAGGCGGATCTTGCCGCGATCGTCCTGGCCGAGGAACTTCACCTTCACCTTCTGGCCTTCCTTGACCACGTCCGTCACCTTGGCGACCCGCTGGGCGGCGAGTTCCGAAATGTGGACGAGGCCGTCCTTGGCGCCGAAGAAGTTGACGAAGGCGCCGAACTCCATCGTCTTCACGACGGTGCCCTCGTAGATCATGCCGGGCTCGGCCTCGGCCACGATCGAGCGAATCCAGTTGTAGGCCGCCTTGATCGCCTTGCCGTCGGCGGACGCGATCTTCACCGTGCCGCTGTCGTCGATGTTGATCTTGGCACCCGTCTTCTCGACGATCTCGCGGATCACCTTGCCGCCGGTGCCGATCACCTCCCGGATCTTGTCGGTGGGGATCTGCATGGTCTCGATGCGCGGCGCGTACTCGCCGAGCTCGGGCCGCGCGGCGGTGAGGGCCTTGGCCATCTCCACGAGGATGTGGGCGCGGCCGTCTCTCGCCTGATCGAGGGCGACCCGCATGATCTCCTCGGTGATGCCGGCGATCTTGATGTCCATCTGGAGCGAGGTGATACCCTCGTCCGTGCCGGCCACCTTGAAGTCCATGTCGCCCAAGTGATCCTCGTCGCCGAGGATGTCGGAGAGCACCGCGTAGCGCTCGCCCTCCAGGATCAGGCCCATGGCGATGCCGGCCACGGGGCGCCGCAGCGGCACGCCCGCATCCATCAGCGACAGCGAGCCGCCGCAGACCGACGCCATCGAGGACGAGCCGTTCGACTCGGTGATCTCGGACACGACGCGGACCGTGTACGGGAACTCGTGGGCCGGCGGCAGCACCGGGTGGATCGCCCGCCACGCCAGCTTGCCGTGGCCGATCTCGCGCCGTCCCGGGGAACCCATGCGGCCGGTCTCGCCCACCGAGTAGGGGGGGAAGTTGTAGTGCAGCAGGAAGGTCTCCTTGTAGGTCCCCTGCAGCGCGTCGATGTACTGCTCGTCCTCGCCGGTGCCCAGCGTGGCCACCACCAGCGCCTGCGTCTCGCCGCGGGTGAACAGGGCCGAGCCGT
>NZ_CAXTBY010000137.1:0-8427 GCF_964242245.1 uncultured Methylobacterium sp.
CGCGCGGGGCTCGTTGTCGCGGATCGCCTTCAGCACCTGCCCGAACGGCGAGTGGATGATGCGGTAGATCAGCAGCAGGCCGCCGAGGAACACGAGCGCCACGAGGCCGTAGAGCGCCCGGTCGTCGGACAGGCTCACCACCCCGAACAAGGCGCCGCGCGGCACCGCCTGGATGCCGTCCTCGCCGCCGGTGAACTTGGCCTGGAGCGAGACGAAGTACGCCATCTGCGCGAGCGCCAGCGTGATCATCGCGAAGTAGATGCCCTGGCGCCGGATGGCGAGCGCGCCGAAGACCAGCCCGAGCAGCGCGGCGGTCAGCGTGCCGGCCAGGATCGCGACCTCCGGCGTCAGCCCCCAGACCTTGGCGGCGTAGGCCGAGATGTAGCTCGCCATGCCGAAGTAGGCCGCGTGGCCGAAGGAGAGCAGGCCGCCGTAGCCGAGCAGCAGGTTGAAGGCGAGCGCGAACAGCCCGAAGCACAGCACCTTCATCAGGAAGACCGGGTAGAGCACGAAGGGCGCCACCGCGAGGACGGCGGCGATGCCGAGCATGATCCGGCGATGCAGCGCGCGGTCGTCCCGGCCCTCGGCCAGCACGGGCAGGATCGGGGCGGCGTCCGCGGGGGCGATGGCGGCGGTGTCGACCATGTCAGGCGAGCCTCGGTGACCGTGTCGGCGGAAGCGGTCCGCCTGTGGACCGGGCGCGGGTCCCCTCTCCCGTGCGGGAGAGGGACAGGGTGAGGGATGCGACCTGTCCGGTAAGACCTGATCCCTCACCCCAACCCTCTCCCGCACGGGAGAGGGGGCACGGTGCGCGTGTCGGGGACGTGCGACCCTTGATGTGCTCGTCGTCCATCATGCGGCCCGCCCGAACAGGCCGGCGGGTTTCACCAGGAGGACCAGCACCATGATGACGAAGATCACGGTGGCCGAGGCCTCCGGGTAGAACACCTTGGTCAGGCCCTCGACGAGGCCCAGCGCGAAGCCGGTGATCACCGAGCCGAGGATCGAGCCCATGCCGCCGATCACCACCACCGCGAAGACGACAATGATGATGTCGGCGCCCATGTTGGGGTTGACCGAGTAGATCGGCGCTGCGAGCACGCCCGCGAAACCGGCCAGCGCCACGCCGAAGCCGTAGGTCAGCGTCAGGAACAGGGGCACGTTGACGCCGAAGGCCTGGACGAGCGTCGGGTTCTCGGTGGCCGCGCGCAGGTACGATCCGAGCTTGGTCTTCTCGATGACGAGCCAAGTCGCCAGGCACACGACAGCCGAGGCGAGGACGACCCAGGCGCGGTAGTTCGGCAGGAACATGAACGGCAGGCGCTGGCCGCCCGACAGCTCCGGCGGGATCGCGTAGGGCAGGCCCGAGACGCCGTAGTAATTCCGGAACAGGCCCTGGACGATGAGCGCCAGCCCGAAGGTGAGCAGCAGGCCGTAGAGGTGGTCGAGCTTGTAAAGCCGCGCGATCAGCACCCGCTCCAGCACGATGCCGAAGGCGCCGACGATGAGCGGCGCGAGCCCGAGCGCCCACCAGTAGTTCAGCCCGAGATAGTTGAGCAGCATCCAGGCGACGAAGGCGCCGACCATGTACAGCGCCCCGTGGGCGAAGTTGATGATGTTCAGCAGCCCGAAGATGATCGCCAGCCCGAGCGAGAGGATCGCGTAGAACGAGCCGTTGATCAGCCCGAGCAGGAGTTGGCCGAACAGGGCCTGCGTCGGCACGCCGAAGATCGTGGTCATCCCCGCTCAACCCTGCGTTCGCGTTCCCGTGAGGACCCTGCGCCGCCGGGGCCGGTGCCCCGGCCGCCCGCGCGGCATCAGCCCTTGACCAGGGGGCAGCCCCCCTCGGCCAGCGGGCGGAACACCGCGTTGCCGGGGATGGTGGCGAGCGTCTTGTAGAGGTCCCACTCGCCCTTCGACTCGGCCGGCTTCTTGACCTCGAACAGGTACATGTCGTGGATCTTGCGCCCGTCGGCGCGGATCGTCCCCTTGCCGAACAAGGGATCGTCGGTGGGCATCTCCTTCATCCTGGCGACGGTCCTGGCGCCGTCCGCCGTCGTCTTCAGGTCAGCGACCGCCTTGAGGTAGTGCAGCACGCCCGCGTAGACGCCCGCGTGGTTCGAGGTCGGCTGCTTGCCGCCCGAGACCTTCACGAAGCGCTCGGAGAAGGCGCGGGTGCCCGCGTTCAGGTCCCAGTAGAACGGCTCGGTCAGGACGAGGCCCTGCGCCACCTTGGTGCCCAGCGAGTGCACGTCGGACGAGAACACGAGCAGGCCCGCCAGCGCCTGACCGCCCTCGGTGATGCCGAACTCGCCCGCCTGCTTGATCGAAGTGATGGTGTCGCCGCCCGCGTTGGCGAGCCCGATCACCTTGGCGCCGGACCCCTGCGCCTGGAGCAGGAACGAGGAGAAGTCGGCGGTCGGGAACGGCGTCTTGACCGAGCCGATCACCTTGCCGCCGTTCCTGGTGACGACCGCCGAGGCGTCGCGCTGGAGCGTCTGGCCGAAGACGTAGTCGGCCGAGAGGAAGAACCACGTGTCGCCGCCGCGCTTCACCATGGCGCCGGCGGTGCCGTTGGCGAGCGCCACCGTGTCGTAGACCCAGTGGACGGTGTTGGGGGTGCATTGCGGCCCGGTGAGGTCGGCCGTGCCCGCGCCGGTATCGATGAAGACCCGGTTCTTCTCCTTGGTGACGAGGTTGACCGCCAGCGCCACGGAGGAGGTCACGCCGTCGATGACCATGTCGACGCCGTCGCGGTCGTACCATTGCCGGGCGATCCCGGCGCCGACATCGGGCTTGTTCTGATGGTCGGCCGCGATGATCTCGACCGTGAGTCCGTGCTCGGCGGCCTTGAAATCCTCGACCGCCATGCGGGCCGCGATGACCGAGCCCTCGCCGCTGATGTCCGAGTACACCCCCGAACGGTCGCCCAGCACGCCGATCTTCACCGGCGTCTGCCCGGCAGCAGCGCCCGCGGTCAGGGCACTGAGGGCGGCGGCGCACACGAGTCGTTTCAGCATCCGTTCTCTCCTCCTCGGTGCGCCGGCCGGTGGTCGGGCCTGAGCGCCCGATCGTCGCCAAGCCTCGTCCGGCGCTCGTGTTCTTGGGTCCGGACTTGCTGCCGGTTGACGTGTCCGGGTCGATCAGACCCCGAGATAGGCGTGGAGCTTGTCGATATGGGCGTCAAGCGCGTCGTTCTCGATGGTGTCGACCACCCGGCCCTGCTCGATCACCACGTGCCGGTCGGCCAGCGTCTGGGCGAACCGGAAGTTCTGCTCGACCAGCACGATGGTGTAGCCGCGCGCCTTCAACTCCCGGATCGTCCGGCCGATCTGCTGGACGATCACCGGGGCGAGCCCTTCCGTCGGCTCATCGAGCAGGATCAGCTTGGCGCCGGTGCGCAGGATGCGGCCGATCGCCAGCATCTGCTGCTCGCCCCCCGACAGCTTGGTGCCCTGGCTTCCGGCGCGCTCCTTCAGGTTCGGGAACAGGGTGTGGATCTCAGGTATCGACATGCCGCCGGGCTTCACTTTCGGCGGCAGCATCAGGTTCTCGGCGACCGTGAGGCTCGCGAAGATGCCGCGCTCCTCCGGCACGTAGCCGAGGCCCAGCCGCGCGATGCGGCGCGAGGCCATCCCGATCGTCTCGACGCCGTCGTAGGTGATCGAGCCGCTGCGCCGCCCCAGGATGCCGATGATCGCGCGCAGCGTCGTGGTCTTGCCGGCGCCGTTGCGGCCGAGCAGCGTCACCACCTCGCCGGCCCGCACGTCGAGGTCGATCCCGTGGAGCACGTGGCTCTCGCCGTACCAGCCCTCCAGGCCGCGCAAAGCCAGCAGCGGCGCGTCGGCCGCGCGGGGAACGCCCTTCAGGGCCGCCTCAGGCATGCCCGGCCCCGATGTAGGCCTCGATCACGCGCGGGTCCTTCGACACGGTGGCGTAGTCGCCCTCGGCCAGGACCTGTCCCCGGGCCAGTACGGTGATGCGGTCCGACAGCGAGGCCACCACCGAGAGGTTGTGCTCGACCATCAGGATGGTGCGATCCTGGCCGACCCGGCGGATCAGGGCAGCGGTGCGCGCGATGTCCTCGTGGCCCATCCCGGCCATCGGCTCGTCGAGCAGCAGCATCTCGGGATCGAGCGCCAGGGTTGTCGCGATCTCCAGCGCGCGCTTGCGGCCGTAGGACAAAGCCGCCGCCTGATGCCCGGCGAACTCCGACAGGCCGACCTGATCGACCAGCGCGAGGGCCTCCCCGTCGAGGCCGCGCAGCACGCGCTCGGAGCGCCAGAAATCGAAGGAGTCGCCGCGCCTGCGCCGCTGGAGCGCGATGCGGACGTTCTCCGTCACGGTGAGGTGCGGGAACACCGCCGAGATCTGGAACGAGCGCACCAGCCCGAGGCGGGCGACGTCGGCGGGCTTCATCCGGCTGATGTCGCGGCCCTTGTAGCGGATCGACCCGGCCGTCGGGCTGAGGAACTTGGTGAGCAGGTTGAAGCAGGTGGTCTTGCCGGCGCCGTTCGGGCCGATCAGCGCGTGGATCGTGCCCCGCACGACTTCGAGCGCCACGTCGTTGACCGCGCGGAAGCCCTTGAACTCCTTGGTCAACCCGCGGGTCGCGAGGATGACGTCCCGTGCCAAGCGCAACCCTCCCCGCCGTGTTTGGGCAATTGTATCGCCGGAAGCACCGGCGTCGTCCACCGGGATTCCGGGCACGGCGCGGACATTTGCCGGCCGATGACACCGGACGTCGTGAGCCGGGCGACACCGTTGCGCGCATTCGCGTCAGCCTTGCCGAAGGCGCATGCCACCCTGCCCACGACCGCCGCCAGCACCCGCCCGCGGATCATCGTCACATCCGTGCGCGTCGCCTGGATTTGCCGCGACGTGCCGACTCTTTGAGCGGCGACTGCACCGGGCGGCCCTTAACATCGCGGAACATTGGCTCGTACCGTTCTTTGGAATCTCTTCTCGTCTCGCGGGGGCAAGCTCATGAAGATCCGGTGCGGCTACACGATCGGCTACGACACGTTCGGGCCGACGGCGCTGACCTACCAGCTCAACGTCCACCCCTCGCGCGCCATCGACCTCCTGACATCCGACGCGATGCGGGTCGATCCCGCGGTGCCGATGCGGACCTACACGGACGGCTTCGGCAACACCTGCGTGCGGCTGCTGTCGCCAGGCGGGCGCGTCACGGTCTCGGCCGACTTCCTGATCGCCGATAGCGGCGAACTCGACGTCTACGCCCCGGACGCGACGCAGTACGCGGTCCAGGACCTGCCCGACGAGGCGCTCGTGTTCCTGCTGGGCTCGCGCTACTGCGAGACCGACAAGCTCTCGGGCCTCGCGTGGTCGCTGTTCGGCGCGACGCCGGAGGGCTGGGCGCGGGTGCAGGCGATCGTGGCTTACGTCCACCGGCGCATCCGCTTCGACTACCAGCTCGCCGACGCGACCCGCTCGGCCTTCGACGGCCACAACCAGCAGGTCGGCGTCTGCCGCGACTACGCCCACCTCGCGGTGGCCCTCTGCCGCTGCATGAACATCCCGGCGCGCTACTGCACCGGCTATCTCGGCGATATCGGCGTGCCGGTGGACGTCAACCCGATGGACTTCTCGGCGTGGTTCGAGGTCTACCTCGCAGGACCGGACGGGGGCCGCTGGTACACCTTTGACGCCCGGCACGACGCCCGCCGGATCGGGCGCATCGTCATCGCCCGGGGCCGCGACGCCACCGACGTCGCGATCTCCACGAGCTTCGGCACCGCGCTGCTGGCGCAGTTCGACGTGCACACCGACGCGGTCGCCGACGACTTCGTGCTCCGGGCGGCCTGATCGCCGGCGACTCGCGCTGCACCTGCGGCCGGAGTGGGCAGGGCGCGACGGCGCCCCTCGGCCGGCCTACACCGCCGCCGCGGGAACAGGGGACGCAGCGCGATGGCCATCACCGATCATGCCGCCGCTGACGGTGAACGGATTGGAGATGGCGGGGAAGCTGCCGGGCCTCCACGGCGTCACGCCCGCGATGCCCTCGCTGCCGAGCACGCCCGGCACCCGGGCCGTGGCGATTGCACGATCGCCGACTGTGTCCTGAGTGAGATTGATCCCCGTGCTGGTCAAGGGATAACACCCTCAAGTCGCCGGCGTGACCACCTGATCCACTTCGAGGTGGATGATGTCAAGGCAAGTTCAACTGAGGTTTTGCTTGAGATTGAATGATGAAGGTAGTCGATATACTCGATCTGATTCTTAAGAAGAGATCAGACCGATTGATCCCTGGGTTTGATCCATTGTTCTATAAAAGAGAATATCCAGACGTAGAAGGGTCCGGTCTTACGCCCGCGCAGCACTACATGCGCATAGGCCGGGCAGAATACAGAGATCCTAATGCCTTCTTCAGCTCGAAGGGATACTTGAAGGCCAATCCAGATGTTGCGAAGGCAGGATTTGATCCGCTGGAGCATTTCCTTATCCACGGACTTTCTCAGAACTACCAGGGCTGGTATCGGAAACCTGAAGCGCCGCCGCTCGACCCGATCCCGGATGCGATACCCGGAGGCATCTCGGAATGGTTTCAGGGTTTCCGTGACACCGTTCGAGCCACCATCGTCGACATGGAGCAGCAGGCGATCGCCGATCCCCACAACGCCCCGCTCCACGAGGGCTTGGGCTACTACTGGTTCCACGAGAGCAGATGGGTGATGACGTTCAGGATCATGGCTCCATTCATCGAGAAGTCGGCGAGCGTCATCGAGGTCGGCGGCCAATCGATCATCACGCACTTCCTCGGTGAGCAGGGCATGCGCGTTGCGGTGACGACCAATGATCTTCGCACACCGATGACGGACGTGACGGACGCGAGCCACGACGTGGCGCTCTGCCTGGAGGTGATCGAGCACATCAAGGACCAGGACGGCAGCGGGCCCGTCGACATCTTCAACGGCTCGGGCGTGCGCTGCCTCGTCTCGGAGATGCACCGCATCCTGAAGCCCGGCGGGATCGCCGTCTGCACCACGCCGAACGGCTGCGCCTACAGCAGCATCGCCAAGGCGCTGAAGATGGAGCCGCCGATGTTCTTCCGGAAGCACGTCCGCGAGTTCACCCCCGACGAGCTTCGGGAAGCGTTCGAATCTGCTGGGTTCGAGACCGACTATCTGGAAACACCGCCCCAGCCTTGGGAAAGACCCAAGGACCTTGATATCGGCATGGTCTGCAGGATGGTGGAGTATGCCGGTGGCTCGTCCCGCCTGCGGGAAGACGATATGGTTGCCATCTTCCGCAAGCGGTGAGAATCACTTCAGGCCGATCTGCGACTCGTCCACGACGAAGCCGTTCGTGATCGTGACGCGCATCAGCGCGTACGGCTCCTCACCCTCCCACTGCTCGATTCGGGACTGGGACCCGGAGCGCGCGGTGTCGAAGATCAATGCCGACGGGCACTGCCCGGGAATCGCGGCCGATGACGCGGGCAGGCTCGTCGTGGGCGGCGCGGGCCGCGGCGTTCTGCTCCGCGCCAGCGCCAGCTACGCCCTGAGCGACCCGGCAGCCATCGCCGTGGCGGCCGAGGCCGAGGGCGCGGCCGTCGTGACGACGGCCGGCCACCTCAGCGAGGCCGGCCTGCCCTGTGGTCAGCGTCGGCTCGACGCCGACCGCGCGCTTCGCCGGGCGCCTCCGGCATCACCGAGGTGCGGGCGTGTTCATGTTCGGCGACCTGTTCCAGGCCGGTATCGGTGCCTGCGCGACCGACGGCGTCGCGCGCTCGGTGCTTGCCACCGTGATCGGCCATCAGCGCGCACGGGGCTGGATCATCGGCGATGCCGGCTGGATGGCGCTGTCGCGCGACCGCGGGATTGCCCGCCAAGCCGTGGATCAGGGCTACGGCCTCGTCTGCGACCGCGCGGGGCGGCCCTATTCCGGACCTGATCGTGCGCGACGCCGACCAGGAGCACGGCATCGTGGCGCTCCGCCCCGGCTCGGCCGCTGCGCTGCCGGACCTCCCGCTCGGGGCGCGCCTGCGCCCCCTGCCGAACCACGCCTGCGCGACGGGCGCGCAGCACGCGTGCTACCACGTGCGCGACGCCGCGGGGTGCCCGCCCGCGACGTGGCCCCGCATCAACGGCTGGTGAGTGTATCCATGACACGTCCGATCGAGCGCATCGCGAGCCCGTCCGTGCCGGAGCCGGCCGGGCACTACGCGCAAGGCGTCGCGTGGCACGACCTCGTCTTCGTCTCGGGCCAGCTCGGGATTTTGCCCGACGGCAGCCACACCGTCGACCGCCCGTTCGAGGCGCAGGCCCGCCAAGCGCTCGCCAACCTGCTGGCGATCCTCGCCGAGGCCGGCTGCGGGCCGGAGCGGGTGCTGAAGGTCACGACCTACCTCGTCGGTCTCGACAACTGGCCGGCCTTCAACCGGATCTACGCGGAGAGCTTTGG